>QHRC01000011.1:0-6238 GCA_003219995.1 Verrucomicrobiota bacterium | reverse complement strand
CGATCAACATCAGCGTTTTGGTAACTATTTCGATTTCTTTTGGCGCGCCAAACGGCCAGCCGATCTCACCGTGCGCCTCGAGTACCGGCAGGAGAAGCTGCACGACCTTGTTCAGGCGCAGGAGATTTCATACCGGAATGTTCACGGTACTCATCAAACCGAGTTCAAAGTAATCGGTGACGACTATTTCGATGATGGATTCCACCTTCATGGGCACGATGGCAGGCGTGGCACTGCGATTGAAGGAGCTCGGCCGCGGTCATCTTCATGTCGTTCACTGCGGAACTCGCAGCCGCGAGCTCCTCTCCGGGCTCGGTCTTGATCAAATCTTCAGCATTCATACCAGTGGTGCAGCAGCGCCGGAGTGCGAATCGCTTCGGCAAAAATCCGGCGGTGATTCGTCGGAGAAAAAGCAAGAGCAGGCGAAAGCGATGCTGGAAGCGCACGAAGCGCTTTGCGAGGTGGCGCCGGAAAACTTTTTCCGTTTCAAAGACGTCCTCGATTATCTAAAGCAAGACCTTCATCACGAGACAGCTTCGAAGTAAGCGCCCGTGACCATGTGGCCGATCCTTTTCTTGGGACTGCTGCTCGCGTCTGTCCTCGCGGGATGGATCTATACCGCACAACGGCAGGCTCGGCGGATTCGGACCCTCGAACAATCGAAAGAAGAAATTCAAATTGAGGAAACGCTCGTCTTCGATTTCTTACACGGACTCGGGGAAGCCTTCAGCGAAACGATCCGACCCAATGACTTACATCGACTGATTGTCGAAGGAGCGACCCGCATTCTCGACGCCCACGGTGGGGCGCTTTATCTGGCCGATCGCACGGGCGCGAAGCTGGTGCCGGCGTTCATTTCCAAAGGCTGCCCGCCGCTGGTTGAAGTTCCAGCCGACATCCTGCAACAAGCCGCGGCCGCGCCCGTTGCCCTCGAAAGTTATCTGCGTCTTCATTCCGTCCCGCTCGGGGAGGGGGGGATTGGGCGGGTTTGGCAAACGGGACAGTCGGTCTGTTTGAATGAGCTTTCCGAAGCGCCCGAATTGGCGAAACTGCGCGACACGTCGTTCGGCACTGCTTCAATGATGATCAGCGCGCTGCTTTACGGTAAACAAAACATGGGCGTGCTCGCTTTGGCCAATGGGCCGATGGGCGCACCGTTCTCGCAAAGCGATTTTGTCGTGTTCAAATCCATTGCCGAGCAATCTGCTTTTGCTCTTTACAACGCCATCATCTACTCGGAGGCGAACGAAAAGAAACGGCTCGATCACGACCTCGAGATTGCGCGTGATATCCAGCGCATTCTGCTACCCGCGGAAGCTCCGGCAGTGAACGGATTTGAGATCAGCGGAATCAATGTTCCCGCCCGTCAGGTCAGCGGTGATTACTTCGACTACATCAAGGTCGATGACCAACGGCTCGGCGTAGCAATTGCCGATGTTTCCGGCAAAGGTGTCCCGGCCTCACTTATCATGGCGATTTGCCGCAGTGTTTTGCGCAGTCAGGCGGCGCAGAATCCTTCGCCGGCGGATGTTTTGCAAAAGGTGAATCGCCAACTTTATCCCGACATCAAGGAAGACATGTTTATCAGCATGGCTTATCTCATTCTCGATCACGCGCACAATGGCGTCGTACTCTCTCGCGCCGGGCACGACGCGCCGTTGCTCTACAAGAGTTCGTCGCAAACCGTCACGGCTTTAAAACCTCCGGGCATGGTTCTCGGAATTGACAGCGGAAGTGTCTTCGATAGGCTCACCAGCGACGTCGCTGTCCCGCTCGAGCGCGACGATTGCCTGGTCCTCTATACCGATGGAGTGACGGAAGCGATTGACACGCAAGGAGATGAATTCGGTATCGAACGGACGATCCAAGCGGTGTGCGCGAGCGCAATGAATGGCGCCCCGGCCATCGTCAACCGATTGATCGACGACTTGCGAACCTTCGTCGGTTCGCAATCACAAAATGACGACATCACCTTGATCGCAATCCGAAAGACATGAAAAAAATCCCCGTGACCGAATCCAAACAGACGAATAAGCCTGACCTCGCGAAGGAAAGATCAACCTCGTCACCTGACAAACCCTCCGCTTCCTCCGAAGTTGACCAGGTCGAAGCCGAAGACCCGATGGCCGGCTTACAGGCCGATCTCGATCGCTTTCGCGACCTCGCGCTGCGCAGTCAGGCCGACTTTGAAAATTACAAAAAGCGCTGTGCGCGGGAAAAGGAAGAAGCGATCAAGTATGCAAACAGCTCGTTGCTTGAGCGACTCGTTGCCATCGTCGACAATTTCGAGCTCGGCCTTTCGGCGGCGCGCGAACAGAGCGAAAGCTCGCCGATTCATTCCGGAATGATCCTCGTGTTCAAACAACTTAACGATTTCCTGGCCGAAAACGGATTGCAGCCGATCGAAGCAATCGATCGGAAATTCGACCCTAACTTGCACGAGGCGATTGCACATGAATCGAGCGAGGAGTTTCCGGAAGGAACGGTCATTCGCCAAACCCGCCGCGGTTATCGTTTTAAAGATCGATTGCTTCGGCCGTCGAGCGTCGTGGTTTCGAGCGGCCCGGCCTCTTAATTGCTCTGTTTGTCGTTCCGAGCGGAGTCGAGAAATCTCTTGCTTGCACGTTTGAGTTTGGCCCCACTTAAGACTTGAAGTAGAGATGCGTCGAGTTCGCTAACGCTGCGCTCAGAATAACAATCACATAAAATGGCGACAAAAAAGCGTGATTACTATGAAGTCCTCGGGGTGGAGCGAAATGTCTCCGAGGAGGAGGTCAAGCGCGCCTATCGCAAGCTCGCAGTCAAATTTCATCCGGATAAAAATCCGGAAGATCCGCACGCCGAAGATAAATTCAAAGAGATCGGCGAAGCCTACGATGTGTTGATGGATCCGGACAAACGTGCGGCTTACGATCGGCTCGGCCACGCCGCTTTCACCCAGGGAGCCGCCCGTGGCGGGTTTCATGATCCGTTCGATATTTTCCGCGAGGTATTTGCGGGCGCGGGCGGCGGAATCTTCGAGACGTTTTTCGGCGGTGTCGGCGGGCGCGGCGAAGATCGACAGCGTGGTTCCGATTTGCGTTACGACATGCAGATCAAGCTGGAGGAAGCGGCTTTCGGCGTTGAAAAAGAGATTGAGATCCAGAAGCTCGATACCTGCGACAAATGTCAGGGCAGTGGCGCTGAGCCCGGTTCGCGAACGATCAATTGTCCCGCCTGCGGCGGCCGTGGCCAGGTCATCAGTTCACGCGGGTTCTTTCAGGTCTCTCAAACTTGTCCGCGCTGTCGCGGCGCTGGTCAGATCATCGAGAAGCCGTGCCGCCAGTGCCAGGGCGAGGGACGGTTGGAAAAAATGAGCCGCATCATGTTGAAAATCCCGGCCGGAATTGCAGATGGCTCGCGGCTGCGTTCTTCGCGCAACGGTGAAGCCGGGACCCGCGGTGGTCCGCATGGCGATCTTTACGTCGTCATTCACATCAAGGAACACAAGATTTTTCAGCGCGAGGATGATAATCTCTATTGCGAAGTGCCAATCCCTTTCAGCAGCGCCGCGCTCGGTGGCGAAGTGGACGTGCCCACCTTGGAGGGCAAAGCGCATCTCAAAGTGCCGGCCGGAACGCAAAGCGGACAGATATTTAAATTGCGAGGGAAGGGAATCGTTAACGTCAACGGACGTGAGCGAGGCGACTTACTCGCTCGTCTGATCGTCGAAGTGCCGACGCGCTTGAACGCCGGCACCCATGCGCAAAAGTTACTTCGAGCGCGCTAAAGAATTCTTCCAATCACCGGCTCTGTCATTCCGAGCGAAGTCGACCAATCTCTCACTGCTTGTTTGATCGATGCATCGCTTCTACGTTCGACCGGAAAACTGGAATCCCGACGCGCTCACTTTAAGTGGACCGGAAGCCCATCATTGTCGCGATGTTTTGCGAATGAAGCGCGGAGATAAGGCCGTTCTCTTCAATGGACGCGGGCGCGAGATCACTGCCGAGATTGTCGATCTTGAGCGCACAGAAGTTCATTTGCGCAAGCTCCACGAAAGCAATTCACCGCCGCTGCGTTGTCACATCACGCTTGGACAAGCTATCCCAAAAGGCAAAAACATGGAGCTGATCGTGCAGAAAGCGGTTGAGATCGGCGCGTCGGAAATTGCGCCGCTTATTTCCGAACGAACGATTGTCGATCTTGATCCCGCGGTCGGGGGACAAAAACAGGCGAAATGGCGTCAGGTCTCGATCGAAGCGGCGAAACAATGCGGGCAAAATTGGCTGCCGTACGTGCATGCGCCGCGAAAAGTCTCCCAGTTTTTTTCTGATCTGGATCCTGGAGCGGCAGTTTATGATCGGCGAAAAGATTCAGAAAGATCCAATACAACTTTCGATCTGCGACTGATCGGCTCGCTCCAACCCGATGCATTGCATTTGAAGAAAATCCTCGTCGAATTTCCGAGCGGACATCCTCCCAGGAGCGTGCTCATGCTCATTGGGCCGGAAGGCGATTTCACGCCGGCCGAACTTGCGCTCGCGAAGAGCCACGGCTGCCGCCCGATCACCCTCGGCCCAATTGTTCTTCGCGTCGAAACCGCCGCCCTTTACTGCCTCAGCGTGCTCTCTTATGAACTGCTTTAGCGGTTAGTAAATATAAGGCGCCGAGAGTTGGAATGCGTTCCGGATCAATTCGAATCGTGGCTTTGCACCTTCCGCCATAATTATTTCTACGACATCGAAGCGAAAAAGAATGTCGGGATCGTCGAGCAGCCGAAGCCAGGCGAGTGCGCCGCGAGAGATACGTTTTTGTTTTTGCCAACCCACTGCCTCGACGGGCCGGCCGAAATCTTCTCGGGTACGCGTTTTCACTTCGACGAAAACAAGGGTGTCTTTCTCTCGGCAGACGATGTCGATCTCGCCTCCGCTGTGTCCGCGGAAATTGCGATAAAGAATCTTGTAACCGTTCTTGCGCAGGAAACGGCCAGCCAGCTTTTCACCGAGAGAACCGCGTCGAAGATGCTCCGACCTGAATAAATCCTTCGAGCGCGAGAAGCGGCTGCGCCACTGGTTCGAAAGATCGGCGATGGATTGGACAAGGCCCAAATTCATGGAGCTTGGTGAGATGCAACTCGGTGCTGTAGCCTTTGTGCTGGCTGAAGCAATATTCGGGGAAGCGTGGGCAGAAGTCACGCATCATCGTGTCGCGGGTCACCTTCGCGATCACGCTGGCCGCGGCGATCGTCAAGCTGTAACAATCTCCGTCGATGATCGCGGTCTGCGGAAATGGAAACGGAAAGACGGGTAGTCCGTCGATGAGAACGTGATCGGGCGGCGTCCAGAGGGCGGTAATGGCGGCGCGCATCGCTTTGTGGGTCGCGCGCAAAATGTTGATTCGATCTATCTCTAGGTGATCGATAACGCCGACCGCCCAAATGATCTCGGCATTGCTCGTGAGATCGAAATAAACTTTTTCGCGCAATTCCGGCGCAAGCTGTTTCGAATCGTTGAGTTTGCGATGCCGAAATCGTTGCGGCAAAATGACTGCGGCGGCGACGACTGGACCGGCCAGGGCGCCGCGCCCCGCCTCATCGATCCCTGCGATACGGGCGACACCAACCGCGCGCAATTTTTTTTCGTAACGGAATCCGCAGCGCCGGTACATCGGGATTTTAGCGAGTTAACGAATCAACGATTTAGCGATTTATCTGGCTGCTTCAATCGTTAATTCACTAACTCGTTAAATCACTAAATGTTTTTCATTCCCGCACTGCGGTTGCTTCCTTGCCTTTGCGCGCGCGGAGGTAATTGAGCTTGGCGCGCCGTGCCCGGCCTTCTTTTTCCACTTCGATTTTTGCGATACGCGGTGAGTGAAGCGGGAAAACGCGTTCGACACCTTCGCCGTAGGAAATGCGGCGCACCGTGAATGTCTCGTTCAGTCCGCGCCCTTTGCGGCCAATTACGATGCCGGTAAAAATCTGAATACGTTCTTTGTCACCCTCCACCACACGGGTATGAACATGAATGCTATCGCCCACGGCAAATTGCGTTTCATCAGCCTTTTGCTGTTCTTTTTCGATCGCGTCGATGATGCGGTTCATGGAAACTCCTTTCGCCAGGCTGGCGGGCGGATATTTTTAAACGGCCGCGCCTGAAATGCAAATTGAAATGCTGTAGCCAGTCGCCTTCGGCCAGCGAAGATGAAATGGCCAGACGACTCACAGGGGCGTTGCTACACTACATCGATCTTAGGC
>QHRC01000077.1 GCA_003219995.1 Verrucomicrobiota bacterium | reverse complement strand
TGCTCATTTACATTTGTTCCGGCCTTGAAATCACTGAGATCGTCGAGATTCACAATCGCGTAATGTTTGTGGAAGGCCGCATTGTTAAATCCACGCTTTGGCAATCGCCGAATGAGCGGCATTTGCCCGCCTTCAAACCCGAGCCGAATGCTGCCGCCGGAGCGGGCCTTCTGTCCTTTATGACCTTTGCCGCTGGTCTTCCCGTGCCCGGAACTTTCCCCGCAGCCGAGGCGTTTTACGCGATGCCGCGAACCGGGGCGCGGCCGCAAGTTATGAAGACGCATCATGATTGCTCCGCCTTTCCGTCGGCCGCCCGAATGCCACGCACTTTGAGAATTTCGTCGCGACGGCGCAGCGCACGCAATGCTTCAATCGTGGCCTTCACCACATTCGCATGATTGCTTGAGCCAAGCGATTTTGCGAGCACATCACGGATGCCGGCCGCCTCCACCACTGCGCGCACTCCACCGCCAGCAATGACGCCGGTGCCCGGCGAAGCGGGCCGTAACAAAACGCGACCACCGCCGTACTCGCCGATGGTCTCGTGCGGAATCGTATTTTCGTGCAGTGAAACTTTTTTCATCGACTTGCGCGCTGCCTCGGACGCTTTCCGAATCGCTTCCGAGACTTCGTTCGCCTTGCCAAATCCGTAGCCGACCATGCCGTCGTGATCTCCGGCCACGATCAGCGCGCTAAAACTAAAACGCCTTCCGCCCTTCACCACCTTCGCGCAACGGTTAATGAAAACCACTTTCTCGGTGGTATCGCCCTTGGCCGCGGGAGTTTTGTCGGGGTTGCGCCAGTCGGGTCGCCTGCCTTGAGATGTTTGTGCCATGAATTAAAATTTTAAGCCGGCTTCCCGCGCTGCGTCCGCGAGAACTTTGATCTTCCCATGGTAAAAAAAACCGCCGCGATCGAAAACAACATTGTCGATCTTCTTCGCGAGCGAACGTTCGGCAATCACTTTGCCGATCTTTGCCGCCGTCACGCGATTGGCCGCGGCTTTGCTTTGGCCGAGCAACGAACGTTCCTTTGTTGATGCGGCCGCCAGCGTCCGCCCGACGCTGTCATCCACGACCTGCGCGTAAACATGTTTGCCGGAAAAGTAAACGGCCAGCCGGGGACGCTCCGTCGTGCCCGCAACTTTTTTCCTAATCCGTTTATGAACGCGCTGACGCGCGACCGTCCGAGTTGTGGTCGCCATATTTATTGGACGGTTTTACCTTCTTTGCGGCGCATCTGTTCGCCGGCGTAGCGTACACCTTTGCCCTTGTACGGCTCCGGTGGATAAAAACGCCGGATGTCCGCGGCGACCTGACCGACCAATTTTTTATCGATCCCCTGGACGGTAAGTTTCGTGCTATCGGCAACTGTGATTTTGATTTCCTTGGGAATGGGAAACAAAATCGGATGAGAGAATCCCAAACTTAAATTGAGTGTCGACCCTTGCACGGCAGCCTTAAACCCAACTCCTTCGATCTCGAGCTGCTTGCTGAAACCTTCGCTGACGCCCTGCACCATGTTATGAACGAGGCTGCGGGAAAGCCCGTGTAACGCTTTGACGCTGCGTGTCTCCGCTTCGCGCATCAGCGAAACGCGATTGTCCTTCACGCTTCCTTTGATGTCGCGCGGCAGTCTCCAGCTCAGTTTTCCCTTTGGTCCCTCCACGGAAACGGCGCCCTCATTGTCGATGTTGACTTTGACCTTGTCGGGAATCTCGACTGCTTTGTTTCCGATTCGTGACATAAAAAAATTTACCAAATATAGGCCAGCAGTTCGCCGCCCACTTTTTGTTTCTTGGCCTCGCGTCCCGACAGCACACCGCGCGGCGTGGAAAGAATCGCCACGCCCATCCCGCCGAGCACGCGCGGGATTTCGTCTGCGCCGACGTAACGGCGCAAACCCGGGCGACTCATGCGCCGTAAACCGGTGATCGCGCTCGACCGGTTCACAATTTTGTTTGTCACCTTGATCCGCGGATGGGCCGCGCTCGTGTCGATCGTGTATTCGGAAATGTAACCTTCATCTTTCAAAATGCGGACAATCTCGGCCTTGATCTTCGAGTACGGAATGAACATGTCGATCTTTTGCGCGTGCGCCGCGTTGCGGATGCGCGCGAGAAGATCGGCAATGGGATCAGTAACTGTACTCATGAACATCAGGCGGCTGGCGGCGCGGCGGGCTTCCTGGCCCGGTCGCTAAACGGCATTCCCATTTCGCTCAGAAGCGATTTGGCTTCGTCGTCCGTCCGCGCTGTTGTGACGATAGTAACATCAAATCCGATGTTGCGCTTGATTTTATCGAGCTCGACCTCGGGAAAAATCGACTGATCGGAAACCCCGAGCGTGTAGTTGCCATGCCTGTCAAAACAGCGAGGCGACACTCCCCGAAAATCGCGAATCCGCGGGAGGGCGGCTTTAATAAAGCGCTCGAGAAATTCATACATCCGCTCGCCCCGCAACGTCACTTTTGCCCCAATCGCCTGGTCTTTGCGCAATTTGAAATTCGAAATGCTTTTCTTGGCCCGCGTTTCGACCGCGCGCTGCCCCGTAATCAAAGCCAGCTCCGCCTTCGCCTCCTCCAGCGCTTGTTTCACATCCGACTGCGAGCCGACCGACGTGTTGATCACAACCTTCTCCACTTTCGGAACCTGGTGAACGTTTTTGTAACCGTGCTGCCTCTGCAGCGCCGGCATTACGCGATCTTTATAGTCGCGGTAAAATTCATTGTCCATTTTTTCAACCTGTCATTCTGAGCGAAGCGAAGAATTTCTCACTTTAGGCCGCTTTTTTCTCCGCCTTCTTCGCGGGTT
>QHRC01000010.1:11011-12875 GCA_003219995.1 Verrucomicrobiota bacterium | reverse complement strand
ATTTGATTAGCGAGTTCACGGAGATCGATCTCAATCCCGATCTCTCCGACGAGGAAAAGGAGCGCGCGAAGACCGAGCGACAGGAACATTGCGATGCGCAGGCGGAGCGTATTCATAATATCTCGCAGTTGCTGCGTGCTTACTGCTTGTTCGAGAAAGACGTCCAGTACGTGATCGAGGAGAACAAGGTCGTGATTGTCGATGAATTCACCGGCCGCAAAATGCCCGGGCGCCGCTGGAGCGACGGTTTGCATCAGGCGGTCGAAGCGAAAGAAGGTGTGCAGATCGATCGCGAAACGCAGACCCTTGCCACGATCACGATTCAAAATTATTTCCGGCTCTACCAAAAGCTGGCCGGCATGACCGGCACGGCCGAAACCGAAGCGGCCGAGTTTCACGACATTTACAAACTCGACGTCAACGTCATCCCAACGAAGATTCTAACGACCGCATCTACAAAACGCGGCGCGAAAAATACAACTCTGTCATCAATGAAATTAGAGATTGCCACACCAGGGAGCAGCCGGTGCTGGTCGGCACGGTGAGTGTGGAAGCATCGGAGTTGCTCAGTCGAATGCTTAAGCGCGAGAAAATTCCGCACAATGTCTTGAACGCGAAATTTCACATGCAGGAGGCTGAGATCGTAGCGCGGGCCGGTCAACCGGGCACGGTCACAATTTCGACGAACATGGCCGGCCGCGGCACCGACATTAAATTGGGCGACCGCGTGGCGGAACGCGGCGGACTTTACGTTATTGGCACCGAGCGGCACGAAGCGCGCCGCATAGATCGACAATTACGCGGGCGTTGCGCGCGCCAGGGCGACCCAGGCAGTTCCCGCTTTTATGTCAGCTTCGAGGACGACCTCATGCGCAACTTCGGCGCAGCCGATCGCATGACGAGAATAATGGAGCGTTTCGGGCTCGAGGAAGGCCAGGAGCTCGAGCATCGTTGGTTGAATAAGTCGGTCGAGACGGCGCAGAAGCGCGTCGAGCAACGCAATTACCTGATCCGAAAACGGACGCTCGATTTCGACGACGTGATGAACAATCAGCGCGAAGTCGTCTACACTTATCGCAACGAGACAATCGATTCCGAGGAGCCGCGCCCACTCATTTACGAAGTGATCGACGAAGCGGTGCCGGCGAAAGTGAAGGAGTATCTCGGGGGCGATGAACCGAACTACGCGGGCCTCATCCACTGGGTGAACACGACGTTTCCTCTCGGCCTGACCAAAGAAAAAGCGCAATTCGAGACGCGCACAGTTGAGGAAAACACACAGTTCCTGATCGAAAAGATCAAGGACGCGTATGAACGAAAATCTTCGCACGAAGAACCGACGGCGGTGAAAAGCTTGGAGCGTTACATCATTCTGAACGCGATCGACCGTCTCTGGCAGGAGCACCTCTACGCGATGGATGCGTTGCGCGAAGGCGTTTACCTTCGTGGTTACGCGCAAAAAGATCCGCTCATCGAGTATAAGACCGAGGCCTACGATATGTTTGTCGAACTAATGGCGAACATTAAAAACGAAGTGCTGAACAACCTTTTCCGCAGCACCTCAAACCTGCAGGCGTTCGAAAATTTCCTGGCCACGCTGCCGCAATTTTTGCTGCGAGAACACGCGCCGACTGCGCCAACGGCGAATGCGCCGGCGCGCGCACGACAGCCTCAGCCTGTGGGCGCGATGGCAGGAGTCGCGGCGGACGGTGACGGTGCAGGCGAGGTAACGCTCGATCTCCCGGTTCGCCGCTCGTTGCCGAAGGTTGGTCGCAATGAGCCGTGTCCCTGCGGCAGCGGCAAAAAATACAAAAACTGCTGCGGACGCGTCGCGTAATTAGAAAATCAACTGCAACAGCCCGTC
>QHRC01000010.1:0-10994 GCA_003219995.1 Verrucomicrobiota bacterium | reverse complement strand
CATCCAATTCGTAAGTCGTGATCTCCAGTTCGTGGCCGTCCGGATCGCGAAAGTAAATCGAATGAGAAATTTCGTGGTCCTGAAATTCGAACTTGATGCCACGCCGTTTGAGTTCTTCTTGTGCGGCCATAAAGTTTTTGCGATTGGCGCGGAAGGCCAGGTGCAACATGTCGATCTTTGCACTGTGCGCCGTTGGCTCTGAATTATCGCGTGGCGGAAAAAGCGCAATCGCGGTTGCGCCCTTGCCGATAAAAGTTGGTACGTCATTCCACATTCCGTCATGACGTCTCTCAAAGCCCAGAACCTCAATGTACCAATGCGCGGAGCGTTCGACATCGCGCACGGACAATGCGACGTGATCGATTCCTTCAAGGTCGAACATCAACTGTCAATTTTGCATTAATCAAATTGTCGCGCACGATAATTTCCGATAGCTCTGGATCATGAAATCGCTCAGCCGCCGGGCGTTTCTTAAGACGATCAGTCAAGCCGGACTTCTTTGTGTCGCGCCGTCACTTGCCCGCGCAGCGGAGACGCTGAATCCCGAGACAGTTACGATCTCGATCCTGCATACGACTGATCTGCACGGGCACATTCTGCCGACGGTCGATTATAAAGGAAATCTTGATCTTGGCGGATTGGCGCGGTGCGTGACGCAAATACGCCGCTGGCGGCGGCAAAATCGGAACTCGATCCTGATCGATGTGGGCGACGTTTATCAAGGAACTGAGGTCGGTCTGCGCAGTAAAGGCGAGGTGATGATCGATCTTTTCAATTATTTGAAATACGACGCCTGGATCATTGGCAATCACGAGTTCGATTGGGGAATCGAGCCGTTCTCAAACGCGGTCGCAAGATCGACAATGCCGGTTTTGGCCGCGAACACGTTGCTGGAAGGAAGACCAGCCGGCGAGATTTCGGATACAAAAAATCCTTTTGTGAAAATCCAGCCCTACATTTTAAAGGAAATTGCCGGAATCAAGATCGCGATCATTGGCGTTACGACTCCGGGGATGCCGTTCTGGTTCCGGCCGGAATTTGCACGTGGGATTGATTTCCAGTATCCAGTTGAGCCGGTGCGGCGTGCGATTGCGAAAGCAAAAAGCGAGGGTGCGAACGCGATCGTGCTTACCGGTCACATGGGGCTAAAGCCGCGGACTGGTGGGGACGATTTTGCGAACAATGCGATGACGTTGACCTCCGAATTTCCCGAGACCGCTGTTTTCATAGCCGGTCACACGCATCAAGCGATCCCAAGCCGCATGACCAACGGCGTGCTCCTGACCCAATCGGACCATTTCGGCATTCACATCGGCCGTGTCGATCTTGTCTTCGATCGCAATTCCAGAAAACTGCTGCAGCGACAAGCGCATTGCGAATTGATGGACAATCGTTTCCTTCCCGATCATGCGGTTATTTCCCGCGCCAAAGCGCAGTTGACCGAGTCAGATGCCGTCCTTGCGGAGCCGATCGGCAATTTGGCCGAAACTCTTGGCGCACGCGGCTATCCCGGCGAGCCAAGTGACGTCGAACAATTGATCGGCGCCGCAATCATGGAATCGCTGCAAAAAAGAGGCATCTCCGTCGACGGCGTCATGCACGGCGTTTTCGACGAGAGAAGTAAATTCGTCGCCGGCCCGAAAACCGTGAACGATATCTGGAACATCCTACCCTACGAAAACTATCTGGTCACGGCAGAGCTTGTGCCGGATGAAATCAAGTTGATCATGGAGGAGGTTTACGCGAGCCACGAGGGCCGGAATTTACTCGGATTCAATATTGTGACGGAAGGGCGTGGTTATGATCGCCGCATCAATTCCATGACGCTCGTCGATGGGCGGCGGCTCGAGCGAGATAAAAGATATGAGATTGCATTCAATACGTTCGACTCGCGCAGTGCCGGCCATCGTTTTATGAAACTCCGTGTTTTGCTTGAGACGCCATCGGCCAATTGCGTTATGCATGACGTGCAAACGCGCGACGCACTCATCGATTATTTTCGGCGGCATAAGGTGGTGCGCAAAATTGCGGCCAGCGATCGCCTGGCCGCTGTGGCGTAAGTCCACGACTTTGCCCTTGCAAAAACGACGCGCTCCGCTTGCGTATCTGCCCATGCGCTCGTTTGCTGTTTTCCTGCTCGGCTTGTTGTCGATTGTCGATCTTGCATGGTCGCAGGTAACCGATGTTCCATCCGCGCAAACCGCCGATTTGCCGATGTATCGTCCGATTTTGCTGAGCAAGGGTTCAAACTCTTTGATCGATCGTATCGACACGCAGGACTTGATTAGGAAAGGTCAAAAGGATGCGCAAATTACTTTCATCTGCTCGGTGAAAAAAACAGGCGAAGTAGAATGGAGCGGCGTGTATACCGGCACACCGGATTCGGATCTACTCAGACAGGAACTGCAAAAGAGGCTTTCGCCAGCGTCGGATCCCAGATTCATGCCGGCCATTTATAATCATCGGCCAGTGGACGCCATTTATTACGGCACGGTCACCTTCGCGGTCGTCGATGGAAAGCCGCGGCTGCGCATTTTTTCCAACCAGGAGGCCGAGGAACTAAAAAACGAACACGACTTTATTGGGCCGCAGCCTTTTTTTGGGCCGGAATCGAAGTTTGCCGGGTTCCATTATCCAAACGAAAGTACGCCGGTGGCGGTGGATGGCGTTGTCCAGCTCGAGCTTAAAATTGACGCCACCGGCAATCTTCAGAACATAAAAGTCCTTTCGGAGGAACCACCCTATCTCGGGTTCGCGAACGCAGCTCTGGACGACTTTCGCCATGCCAAGTTTATTCCAGCATTTCGTGACAGCAAACCGGTGGCCTGCGACGTGACCTTACGGGTGTTTTACAAAGCCAAAACTTTCTGAGACCGATAACTGCATTGCGCAGTTCGCCTTGAGAGAAACGATCGGGCGCTAATGAAGGAAAAGATCGTTGGGCGGGCGTTTTTTCGTCGGGACCCGCTTACCTGCGCGCGCGAACTGATTGCCGCGGAGCTCGTCTGGGGGAAATGCGCGGGGATCATTGTTGAGACCGAAGCCTATTTTGCGGAGAACGATGAGGCTTGTCATACTTTTTCACGCCCAAGCACGCGGGCCTTTGTGGAACGGAACCGGGCGGGCGCCGCCTATATTTATTTTAGTTATGGCGCGCATTGGATGTTAAATGTGCTCGTAAAAGGCGAAGCGAATGGTTTTGTTTTAATTCGCGCGCTTAAACCGATTCGCGGGATTGAGTTGATGAAAAAACGCCGCGGCATCGACGATAAAAAGCATCTTTGCTCAGGACCGGGCAAACTCACGCAAGCACTCGAGATCACTGATCGACATCATGAAATGGATTTGTGCGCCGGCCCGCGCCATTACTTTGTTCGGTCCAGAAATGCGAGTGCCGATGTTGTAGCGGACGCGCGGATTGGCATCACGCGGTCGGTCCATCATCCGTGGCGCTTTACTTTGCGCGGGAGCGAGTTCGTAAGTGTGCCGGCGAGACGATAGCGGCGGCCTATGACCGCCGGAAACGCTGTAGCCACGGCGCTCTGTCGCCGTGAGATTGACGGAATAAAAGCGCCTCGAGAGAGCGATGCGACTACAGCACACGTTGACTGAATTGCTTCTTCGTCGAAATTTCTCGCTTAGATGAACAAAAAGCGCGTTCTCCTCGGAATGAGCGGCGGAGTGGATTCCAGCGTCGCCGGCTATTTGTTGCGCGAGCAAGGTTACGAGGTGGTGGGCGTGACCATGAAAGTCTGGCCACAGGATTGCATTTCGCGCGCGGAGGACAAGTGCTGTGGCCCGCAAGCGGTGGCGGATGCACGCTCGGTCGCGCACTCGCTAGGCATTCCACATTACGTGGTCGATGAAGCCGACCTATTTGAGCAGACCGTGATCAATTATTTTGCGAGCGAATATCAAGCGGGGCGCACCCCAAATCCATGTGTGATGTGCAACGAGAAACTCAAGTTTGGTAATCTTTGGAACAAAGCCGAAGTGCTGGAATGCGATTATATCGCGACTGGTCATTACGCGATCGTCGAGCATCACGCTGATCGCGCTCTGCTGAGAAAAGGGGTCGATCCGCGCAAGGATCAATCTTATTTCCTATTTAGTTTGCGGCAGTGGCAATTACGCCGTGCTCTCACGCCGCTTGGGACAATGCGTAAGCCGCAAATTCGTGAAATTGCTCACTCGCTAGGCCTGAAAGTGGCGGACAAGATCGACAGCCAGGAGATCTGCTTTGTCCCGGGAAATGATTACAAGGCGTTTCTGCGCTCACATCTTGACGAAAAAGAATTTCATCGTGGCGAGATTTACGACGTGGATGGGAATTTTATCGGGAAACATGAGGGAATTGAGCTCTTCACCATCGGGCAACGAAAAGGTTTGCCGGGAGGTTCGCTCCGGCCCCGCTACGTCATCGACCTCGATCTGGAAACTAACCGAGTGATCGTGGGAGATGTAGACGACCTGCTCCGCGAGGAATTTGAAGTCGATCGCTGCAACTGGATTGATCCCGGCGCTGGGACTGAGGGCGCCGAGATCGCGGTGAAGATACGTTATAGTCATCCTGGCACTAACGCGACGCTGACTCCGCTGGAAGATGGCCGTGCCCAAGTCCGGCTCCGCGTCCCGCAGAAGGCCGTCACACCTGGACAGGCCGCCGTTTTTTACCAGGGGGACGTCGTGATTGGCGGGGGGTGGATTTGCCGGCAGGCTGCGCCGGTGCTGGCCTAACGAATGGTCGAGCAAATCCTAATAGCGTTCTGCACTTTTCCGGATCTGAACACCGCACGCAAAGTCGCAAACGAAATTATCGATCTTCGACTGGCCGCGTGTGGCAACATTTTGTCGCCAATCCATTCTATCTATCGCTGGAAAGGGAAGTTGGAATCAAGCGAAGAAACGCTGGTCATGTTCAAGCTCGAGGCGAAGCGATATGCTGATTTCGAAGCCAAGCTCCGCTCCCTTCATCCCTACGAAGTGCCGGAGATCATTTCCATTAAGGTTGAAAGCGGGCTGCCAGACTATCTACAGTGGGTGGCGGAGAGCTGTGCTACTTAACGGCGAGTGCGTCGTCTTTTGGCGAGCGCAAAGATGGTCACGCCGATCGCATTCGCGATAGCGGTCACGCCGATAATTTTTGCCGCGAAAATCAGCCGACTCGGTACATTGATAATCGGATACACGGTAAAGAAAATCGCGAGCAGGGAGACGCCGAATCCGCATCCCGCTGCAATTCGTAGCCAAAATGGCGCGACCGAACGAATCGCGCTCGCGCCGACGATCGGAATAGCGAAGAGGAGAAGATAAACGATTCCATAGAAAACGTTCGCAGCGTTGTCCACGAGTTGAAATGCTTCCTGAATTCCGGCGCCGATCTGACTCGCCAGCGCGATGACCAGAGTAATCGCGCCGACGAAGATAATCGAGTTGATGGGGGTCCTATATTGCGGATGTAAACGCGAGAACCAGTCCGGCAGAAGCCGATCCCACCCGGCGACCATAGGCAGCCGTGAGCTGCCCGTGAGATGAATGCTCATCGATGAAACCGATCGCACTGTCATTAAGACAATCCCCGCGGAAGCGATGGCGCCGGCGATCGGAAAAGAACGCAGACCCAGTCGCAATGCTTGCGGCACCGGACCGATGAGGTCGATTTGATCGTTTCCGATGAATGCTAGAACCGAGCTGGTGCCGAGGATGAACATCAGTGCGATGACCGGGGAGGCAATAATGACGGAGCGGGCGACGTCGCGCGCCGGAGCGCGCGTTTCCCCTGCGAGAATGGCAACGTACTCAAATCCGCTGAGCGCGCCGACCGCCAGTTTGCTGAAGATATTAAAGCAGTAAAAGATCGACATTGTGGGTGCGGCGATCTGGAGAGGGTGATATTGCTTCAGCTCGCCGCGCCCGAATGCGACGAATGGCAGAACAATTAGGGCGCCATAGACCACGAGCATGGCGAATCCACCGATGTTGTGCACCCATTTGCCTAACGAGAGGCCGCGTATTCCTGTCCAGCCGAGACTGGTAACGAGTGCGCAACTGATCAATGCCACGCACAATTTGTTATTCGGCATCCAGGCCGCCGTTTCGCCGATGGCGTAGGAGAGATTGGTCGTGACGAACATTCCGCCCAACGCGAGCACGGTGATCGAGAGCAACCACATGTTCCACGCGACGATGAAACCGGCAAAGTCATTAAAGCCAAGCTTGGCCCATTGATACAGCCCGCCTTCAAGCGGCATAAGGCGACTCAGGTAAATGACAACAGCGGCCTGCGGAATGTAGAAAAGCAGAATGGCGAGCAACCAGAAGAAAAGATGCGATGGCCCAAGCTTGGCGGCGGTGCCGACCCAGCTCGAACCGACCACGAAGACGATTTGCGTCAGGACAAGATCACGCAGGCCGAGCGGCTTGTTGAGTGATGCGCTATGCTCTTCAACGCTTTGCTCAGCGCGGTCTAACTCGATGGTCACGACGAAAGGTCGATCTAACGCTGCGGTTGCTCGACCATTTTGGGCGGCGGCTCATTCCGAAATTCACGGTGGCGAATTTTTCCGCCCGCATAAGCGATGTAACCGCCCACGCCCAGAGTCACTGCACCTAACAAAATCACGACGATCACGAGCGGCGCAGAACATTTGGGCCATTTGATCGGCAGGACGATGGCAATCGCGCTCAGAAGAGCCAACGCATAAAAAAAATAAATGAGATCTTCTGCACGATCCTTGTGCTCAGCCAGCCAGGCTTGTCCGTCTTTGTCTGCCATTGATATAACCGGATTCTCGGCTTGTTCGCCAAACTCGTAGACCGGCCAGGCTGAGGCGGCACAAATAAGGACGATGATTAATGTTGCGATTTGAGCCCGCCGGCTCCGCAAAAAAAAGGCGATTATCAAGCCAATCCAAGCGATGGCCAGGCCGTAGATGGGCAGTGGATTGATTAAGACATGAATGTATTCTGGCTGACGCAGATCGCGCAGGAGAATATCAATCATAATTTACTCTGCCAGCGTGTTTCGAACCCTTGTGCGACGCGCTTTACCGTCTTTTTTGGTAGATATTTTTGCCAGTCGGCAACGGTGAAATGCCACCATTCAGTTCGCTGCCCTAAGAACCCGGCGCCCGCCATTGCCCGCTGCAATAGGTGCAAATGCGCGCGAACAGCGGGATCAATTCCTTGGTAATGCAACATCGCGGCCGGCGTGAAATCGTCGAAATCGCTCGGCATGTTGACCGCATTATTCAAGGCATCGGTCAAGGTTGCATCGACAGCGATTCCCCAACTGTGCATTGAGCCAGGCCCGGCTCCGGGATCCGCGATATAATCAGTTTTGTGCGTAAGCTGCCAGAGCCGCAGTTGCACCGACGTGGGCCGGTAAGCATCCCAGATTTTCAATTGATATTGATAGCGCCGCAGAAATGCCTGGGCTGCGGCCAAGCGTGGCGCCACTTCCGGGCGGACCAGGGCAGTTGTTCCGGGAGGATACAATGCGTGCCCAGAAAAATTATTTGCACCCGCATAACGCAACTCAACAGCAATCGTCGGGTCGACCGCTCGAATGTCGACAAGCGGAATGGTGGTCTGTGCCGTTGCGGATTGCCAGGTTGCGATTGCCGTCGCAACGACGATAAAGCGAGCACTCAAGAATTTCATTGCCGCGCAAATTAATGGGCCGCGATTTCGGCGGAGCTTGTCTTTGCAATGCGCTGGAGAAGAAGTCGAGCACTATTCTCGGGCACAATGAAGCGCAGCTCGAGGTTCGTGCCTTGTCGCTCGATTTCCGGCGGCTGCGCGTAGAGCAACAAGTCAGAATCCTGCAAGTGCAACCATCGCTGCGGATCGTTGTGTAGATTGCGCGCCAGTTCTGATGCGCTTTGCGGCGAGTTCAATTTCAAAAACAGCTTCGCTTTGACCGGATTTTGCAACGTCAACGCAAGTCCGAGCAGTTGTGAAGAACCGAGTAATTCGGGCGTGAAAATCGGCTGGAAAACATGTGCGAGCTCCGGTGGATCGCGCGAAATTAATCGCAGCGCACTCTCGCGATCGAGGGCCTGAAAACGATCGAAGAGTTGACCGGTGATTTTCAAATCCAGTTTCATTCCAAGCCGAACGCGAACTAGTTCATCCACTTCAGCTGAAGCTCCCACGGCCAGGGTCGTCGGGCCAACACGGGCCACGGCAAGATCGCCCCGTTCCCAGACGGTCAGGCCGCTGATGGCGCGTTTCACGAAATTTCTGTCTTTTTCGATCGAGCGAATGACGCGTGAAACGTCGTGGCGGCCTTCGACGAGAACGAACTCGCGTATTTTGCCAGCTTCCTCGGTGGTAAGCGCGCGAGTGATCCGGGCCGCGTCGTGCGGGAGATTTAACCCTGGAGTTTGTCCGGCAGAACCGACGAGGCCGGACCAGATGGCTGGCCAACTGTCTGGCTGGTCTCTCCGCCAGCGTTTTGGCAGATCATCGCGTTCGAACTGGTCGGAATTGATCGACAAGATCGCTTCGGTTTCTTGCGGCAACCATTCGCGTTTAGCCGGAGATTGAAAGACAAGAGGGAGAATGATCGAGAGGAGCGCGAGGATGGAGACAACGCTGAAATAAAATTTGCGCAGTTCCTGTTTGTCGATCTTGCTGGAAAGCAACCCGAGTTCGGCCGTGTGTTGGAGATGTCGATCCACTGCGCCGCGGCGCCGATGCACATCCGTGAGCAAATGGGGCGCGTTGGGCGGTGCAATCCCCTGTGACGCCAGATGACGCCCGATGTTCAGATAAGCGGGATTTTTCCGCTCTTCGACCGTCTGATGGTGGACCCGCGCCTCTCGAACGGCTTCCTGCTGTGCGTGGCTGTTCTCGCCGAGGGCACGGTCTCGGGCGGCGAATTCGTCGCGAACACGCTGGATATTCTTTTCCACGACCGAGAGTTCCGCCTCGGCGGCAAGCAGTTTTTCTTTTGCGAGTCGGCATGCATCTGCGCTGCCGAGACGCGCGCGAACAAGTTCGGAGCGCTCCTCCGGCAGCCGGCCGCGGCGCGCGGTGATGGCGGCCAACTGCGTTTCGAGGTTCGGCGGTGGCGGAGCCGTCGCTTGCAGTTCGGAGAGTTGTTTCAGTAATTCACGATCGGCCGCTTCGTTTTCCTGAACGCGTCGCTCCACCGCGGTCAATTCGCGTTCGCAAAGATCGGTGGTGCTCTTCGCCTCATTGCGTTGTTGGAGGACAGGCTTCTTTTCCGCCTCCAATTTTGCCACAGCTTCATTCTGTTCGCGGGCGTTTTGTTGCCGCTGCGCCTCGATCTTCTTGATCCCTTCCTCGATTTGCGCGATTCGTAGAGCGACTTCCTTCTGCTCCTGTTCCAGTTTCTTGAGAGCGACAATTTCATTGCGCAACTCGGGAAAATTCGCCGCCTGGGAAGTGCCTTCCCGTCCGAGGTTGATTTCGCTTTTCTGGAGGAGGCGTTTCTCGTAACGGAGCGCCATGCGCGTTCTTTGACGCTTAACCTTTAGCGCGATCTCGCGCAGGCCTGTCCGAATGAAACTCACAACATGACGCTACGTGAATCGCGCGCCCGATGAAATTGAAATGTTATTGTGGAGAGCGGCGATCTTCAGTGCCTTCGCAAACGGCTGCGACAAAAATGCCGGTCTGCAATTGTATGATATTGACAACTACTCCTCGGACTCGCGCAACGTTGTCAGCACGCTTAAGTCTTCGAGCGTGGTCGTATCTCCAGTGACTCTTGCGCCGCTGGCGATTTCCTTGAGCAGACGTCGCATGATTTTTCCGCTGCGCGTCTTTGGCAGCGCTTCGGCAAAGCGCACTTCATCCGGCTTCGCGATTGCTCCGATGTGCGCGCCGACGTGATCTCGTAATTCGCGCTTTAATGTGAAGCTTGGCTCGACTCCGCTCTTTAGCGTCACAAAGGCGACAATACTCTGGCCTTTAAGATCGTCCGGCCGCCCGACCACGGCGGCTTCCGCAACTCGTTGATGGCTGACCAGCGCGCTTTCGATTTCCGACGTGCCGAGTCGGTGGCCGGCGACGTTCAAAACATCATCAATTCGGCCGACGATCCAAAAATATCCATCCTCATCGCGACGCGCGCCATCACCCGTAAGGTAGTTCCCTTTGAACTCCTTCCAGTACTGCTTTTTGTAGCGCTCCTTGTCGCCGTAAATGGTGCGCAACATCGACGGCCATGGACGTCGAATGATCAGTTTCCCGCCAACGTTCGCTCCCACTTCACGTCCTTTTTCATCGACAATTGTCGCGTCGACCCCAAAAAACGGCAAGGTAGCGCTGCCTGGTTTTGTTGGAATCGCGCCCGGCAGAGGCGTGATCAGAATTGCGCCTGTTTCCGTTTGCCACCATGTATCGACAACCGGGCAGCGGCCGCCGCCGATTTTTTTATGATACCAGATCCATGCTTCCGGATTAATCGGTTCACCCACGGTGCCAAGCAGGCGCAATGACGAAAGATCGTGTTTGGCGACCCACGCATCGCCCCAGCGAATGAAAGCGCGAATGGCGGTTGGTGCGGTATAAAGAATGTTGACGCGATAATCCTGGATGATTTTCCAGAAGCGATCAGGCTCCGGCCAGTTCGGCGCGCCTTCGTACATGAGAGTAGTGGCGCCGTTCGTCAGCGGGCCATAAACGACGTAACTGTGCCCCGTGACCCAGCCGATATCGGCCGTGCACCAAAAAATATCCTCGTCCCGGATATCGAAGACATACTTCATGGTCGAGTAAATGCCGACTAGGTAACCGCCGGTCGTGTGCAAAATCCCCTTCGGTTTTCCGGTCGAGCCGCTTGTGTAGAGAATGTAGAGTGGATGTTCGCTGTCGAGCGCGGCGGGCGGACAATCTGCGTCGACATATTCCAACTCGCGATGCCACCAGACGTCGCGCCCTTCCTCCATGTGGATTTCGTTGCCGGCGCGGCGAAAAACGATCACACGTTTTACGGATGTTTTGCTATGCAACGCGCCGTC
>QHRC01000009.1 GCA_003219995.1 Verrucomicrobiota bacterium | reverse complement strand
ATGCTGGGGGGCCTGTTTGCCCAGGAAGGCGATTTTCGCCCAGACAAAGATAAGCAGCTGCGCGGCTTGCGTTTGATCTTCGAACAACCGAGCCGCGGCCGCGTCTTTGTCCTGCGGCGCGACGGCGCGATTGTCGGCATGATCAATTTGCTCTTTACCATCAGCACGGCTGAAGGCGGCTTCGTCATTCTGCTCGAGGATTTGGTCATCCATAAACAATACCAGGGACACGGATACGGTTCGAAACTCCTCCAACATGCGATCGACTTCGCCCGTCAGAAAAATTTCCTCCGCATCACATTGTTGACCGACCGGCCGGAGAACTTGGCCCAGGAATTTTTCCGCCGACATGGCTTCCATGAATCTTCCATGATCCCGATGCGATTGCTCATCACGCCCGGGAGCGAGCAGACAGACGCGAGTTTGTAACGGAGAATTATTTCCGCGGCTTTTGCTTGTCGATCCAGGCGGTCAATTGTGAGGCGAGGCGGTTTTTAAATTCGGCGCGAAATTCAATTTCATCCACCGCTTTGGCGACTTCTTTTGCGCTGGTCGCGGGCAGATTCGTTTTTGCGTAGGCCTGCAACTCGGCCACCCGTGACGGTTCCGAGAAAAAGGTGAACAAACTCGGCGCGTAACTGTTTGCGGCCAGCGCATCCGTTTTCGCCAACAGCGCCTTCATGTTCGCCTTCGCAAACTCCCACGCGAGATCCGCATGTTCGCCGTTTCTTGCGACTTTCCCGACCAGAAAAATGGCGCGGCTCGTCGGCAATTCGTCAGTCAGCGAAATTTGCAGAGTTTTTGTAGCCAGCTTCGGATCGCGTGCCCCGGCCAGCGCGTCGTAGTAGTTTTGTTTCTCCTCGGTGCTGGTCGTTGCCAAACCGAGTTCGCTCAATTTGTTCCAGGTTGCTTCATCGGCGTAGTGCCCCACGACCGAGAAGACCGGCGTTCGCAGATCCGGGGCGAGCGATCGAAGATCGACGAGGTACTTTTGAAATCGTTCGCGGCAGCCGCCGACAATTTCCTGATCGTTCAAGTCACCGAGCGCCGCGATCAAGCTTCCGCGCAAAATGGCGGCGCGCGGCGTCTCATCTTTCTTTGGTTCCCAGCCCAGCTCGTCGAAGCTCGGGCGCAGGATCGAACGAGCGCACGCTTGAAATTTTTCGCGGACGGAATTTCCAACGAGCAAGCGGTTGATGAAATCGAAAGTGTTAATGATTTGCTCGCGCTCGGCCAGTTCCGAGAGGGACGGCAATTTTTCGACCAAGCCGAGGTACATCGACAAAGGTGCGCGATTCGCCTGCACGAGAGCCCAGGTGTCGCCTAAAAGATTAACGCGATCCGGCACTTTCAACTTCGGCAGCACGTCGAGCAGCAATTTCCAGGAAGCCTCGTCGTACTCGACGCGATAATTTCCCGCACCGTCCGCGTTCAATTTTAGAGCGCGATCCGACGGGACACCTGGAAGATTGTCGATCTTGCCCGTCATCAATCGGCTTTGCGGTTTAGCTTCGCCGACGAGGAAGTAGGTGAGGGGAATCTTCCATTGCAGCACGGGAGCGTTTGGAAAATGAATCGTAAATCGCTCCTGCGTAAGTGAAACCTTTTCGCCATTACGTTTCACTTTGAGCACGGGAAATCCCGGCTGCTCCGTCCACGCCGCTGCGATTTCGCCGGCGGGTTTGCCGGAAGCGTCGCTTAACGCCTTCCACAAATCCACCGTGGTCGAGTTTGAATATTTGTGCGCGGCGATGTAGCGCCGGATGCCGTCGCGAAAAGCGTTCTCGCCGAGAAAACTCTCGAGCATAAGCAGAAACGCCTGGCCTTTGCGGTAAGTGATGTCGTCGAAGGCGCTGTTGGCCTCCGCCTCGTTCGCGATCGGTTGCTGGATCGCGTGAGTTGTCGATCTGGCATCGCCTTCCATCTCTAATTCCCTGGAGATGCCGGTGCGCCGTGTCGGATCACGCGGAACGACTTTCTCCAGCCAGACTTCCCATTGCGGATTGAAACGCGCAGTGCATTTCGTCCCCAGCCAGGAGGCAAAACCTTCATTGAGCCAGAGATTGTCCCACCATGCCATGGTCACGAGATCGCCGAACCACATGTGCGCGGTCTCGTGCGCGATCACTTCGTAAATGCGCTGCTGCGTCGCGGCAGAGGATTTTTCGGGATCGAAAAGCAATGCCGATTCGTAGTAAGTAATCCCGCCCCAGTTTTCCATCGCGCCGCCGAAACCGCCGGGAATGGCGATTTGATCGAGCTTGGGCAGCGGATACGGAAGGTCGAAGTAGTCGTTGAAATATCCCAGAATCTGCGCCGTGCTTTCGAGCGCGTAACGCCCCCAGTCGGCCTTACCTTTTGTCGCGATGACGCGAATCTGAGTGCCAGCTGCTTTCGTTTCGATCAAATCCAGCTCGCCGGCGACGAAAACATTCAAGTAACTCGCCATCGGTGGCGTTGGTGCGAAGCGCACTTCTTTTCCATTATCGATCTTGTGCTCGCTTTCGATCGGCATGTTCGAAACGGCGAGCCAGTTTTCCGGAACGACAGCATTCAGTTGAAATCGCGCGCGAAAACTGGGCTCGTCCCAACACGGGAAAAACCTCCGCGCATCCGTCGCCTCGAACTGGGTGCCGAGCGCGATCTTTTTCGCGCCCGTACCCTCCTCCTGATAGCGCATGTAGAAAAGCCCGCGCCCTTGCTGATTGATCTTGCCGGAAAAACCAAGCGCGAGCGTGTGCGGTCCGGCCGGAAGCTGCGATGGAAGCGCGATCGTGAGCAGTTCGTTTTTATTGTCGATCTTGATCGCGCCTTTCGGAATCGGTTTGTCATTGATCGAGGCATTTGAGATTTCGATTTCCAACGCATTGAGTCTCAGCTTGCGCACGGGACTGCGCACATCGAGCTTCACCGTTTCTGTTCCGGTGAAGGTGAGCTTGTCGATATTAGGAACGATTCGAACGGAATACTCAAGCGGGACAACCTGCTTCGGCAGCTTTCCAGGAGTGCTTGCGAAGTTGAATGGTTTTTCGGCGTTCAATTCGGCTCCAAAAATAAATGAAATCGCCAGAAGGAAAAGCAGGCGCATCTCCGCCACTAAAGCGCACGCTTTCGGATTTGCATCTGCGGCGGCTTCGCCGCCATCATTAGCATCGAGCATGGGACTGCTCGATCCACCTACTGCACGACCAACACGAGCAGCAATTGCCCGCCGCCGACCTGCGGACCTTTGATCACGAGCGGGCTGCGCTTGTTCAGCTTTGTGTCCATCTCGAGCAAAAGCTCCTGTTCCTTGAAAAGCTTCAGGTTTAAAACGTAGCCCGCTTCGGTCTCTCCCCGCGCATCGACATGCAGTGCGAAATATTTACTGGAAGCAAGCCAGTCTTCCTCACCGGTTTTAAGGGTTTTGCGAGACTGGCCGATGACCTGAAATTGATTGTAGCCGAAAAGCTCTTTCAGCGTTTCTTCGATGCGCGTCAGTTCGGCCGGAATGGGTGCCGGCCGAGAAACGTTCTCGGCCATGACCAGGCCGCTCCAGACGGTTTCGGCGGCGTTTATCGAATCAACCGCGCTGATCGCCAGCGCGAGCGAGGCGGCGACGAAGAAAGCGCAATTCCGCATGAACCATTATTTTGCTGCGTAGTCGGCAGGCAAAGACTGCAATCCCTCGACCCACAGCACGGTGACCTTGTCTTCTTTCGTCTCGAACATGGAGATCGTGGCATTCGGGCTGACCGCGGGATCGACGCGCGCATTCAGGATCTGCGTGAGATACTGCGATTGTTCGCCCGGATTCTTGTCGCGCAGGACGAAGACGGCGCAAATTACAAAAACAGCGAGTGAGGCCGCGCCCGACCAAACCAGCCGCCGCACCGTCCACCATGTCGATCTTTCACCATATCGATCTTGGGACGCGGTTTCTCGTCCGATCCGTTCGCGCAATTGATGACTAAAAAATTCTTCATTGCTCATCGCCTGCGCGCCGAGTTGTTCCTTCAGTAGCGCGCCGAGTTTTTGGGCATCGCGCTTTTCCGCTTCGGCCGCGGCTTTGTCCGGCAGAGACGCTTCGAAGTCGACAAGTTCCTTGCCGCTCAACTGGTCGTCGAGCCAGGCTGTCCACTTTTCCTCAAATGTTTTCATAAACGTCTCGCAATAAATTTTGCAGTTTCTTGCGCGCATAAAAAAGGCGCGACATCACTGTGCCGATGGAGCAGCCAAGTGTTTCGGCGATTTCGTGGTATTGCATGTCTTCAATTTCCTTCATCAAAATGACGGCGCGATGTTCGGGGGAAAGCTGGCCGATCGCATTGTCGATCTTGGCGCGAATTTCGTTTCGCTCCATCCGTTCGTGCGGTAATGGGTCCGCTTTCGGCACCGTCCTGGAAGCGGGATCGATTTCTTTCAACTGAATGGAATCGTCAAACTCTGAGCCCGCCCCTTTGATTTGTTTTTTGCGCAGCCAATCGATCGTCACATTCATCACGATGCGATACACCCAAGTGTAAAAAGAGGAATGACGGCGGAATCGCTTGATCGATTTCCAAGCTTTGACGAAGCTCTCCTGTGCCAGGTCCCAGGCGTCCTGTTCGTTATGGACCATATTATAGATCATGGCGAATACCCGTGTTCGGTAGCGGATCACGAGCTCGTCGAAGGCTTCGGTCTGGCCGGCCTGACATCGCTTGACCAGTTCCAGATCCGATACATCGACTTGAGCCAGAGTCGCTTCCGTTTCCATATTCGACGGGAGCCGGAGCTATTTCATTCAACAGCCTTTAACGGCTGCCGAAACGGCGTCGCCATTCGCCGCGATATTCACCCATCAGACTGATGATGCCGTCGCGGACCTGGAAGAGTCGTTTTTGCAAAACCGAATGCTGAGCCGCGGTGATGAGCTTCTCGCCGAGGAGCTGGGCGGCCGCATCCATCGATATCGTGATCGCTTTCAACGCTCGCTTCAGATAAGCAATGGTCATCCCGATTTCATCGACATCGTCATCGCTCAGGGCGGCGGCGAGTTTCGCGCTGGCCAGTGCGGAATGAGTGGCCAGTTTAACGGCGGCCGGCTCGTTTTGAAGCATCGCGTCTTCATCGAAAAGTTGATCGATCCAAACCGTGAGCGCGAACGCTGCCCGATACAGATTATGGTACTCAAACGTTTCCGGGGGCGGAGCTCGTCGTTGCTCTTCGCCACTCGATGATTCGTCGTCGCTCGAGCGCCAATCCTCGTTCACGAGTGCGTCCACTTCTGCGTCCCAGCCCTTATCATCGAGCAACTGCGACCAGCCCATTTCCCGCGCGATGATCTCGTCCCGCTGCGGATCATCGACATACTTTTCCAACAGCTCCATGTATTTCTCCGTCTTTTGGTCCTGCTGCTGGAGAAAACGCTCCCAGTCGTACTCATCCCAGGCTCTTTCCGGTTCGCGATCGTAACTGGGCATGATGTTGACTAAACGCCAGCTTCTGTGGACGCGCAAAAGATTTTGCAGTGAAGGCAGATGATTCTCGTGGCTCTCGATTACGGTCGTCTTTGACCGAATCGTAGATGTCCGCGTAAAGTACTGCGATCCACTAAATCGATCTCATGGCTGACGAAGATAAGGACGAACAATTTTACCGTGATACAGAGAGCATCGCTTTCCCGAAACTCGACGATCGCCAACTCGCGGTGCTCGAGCCGCTCGGAAAACGGCGTACACTGCGGAGTGGCGAGTTCGTTTTCAAGGCAGGGCAGCGCGATCTCGGCCTCACGGTCATTCTGCGCGGCGAAATCGAAGTTTTTGAAGCACGCGACGGCACAGAACAAATTCTCGCCACAGGAGAAGAACGCGATTTCATCGGCGACGTCGCAATGCTCCAGGGCACCTCGGCCCTGGCCAGCGCGCGCGTGAAGTCGGAAGAGTCCGAAATTCTGGAAGTTCCGGCGATCGAAATCCGCCGTGCACTCGCCGATCTACCGGGCGTGGGCGAGCCTATTGTGAACGCTCTCATCATGCGCCGGCGGCGGCTCCGGCGCGATCGCGAGTTCGCGGGGCTGCGCGTTATCGCGTTGCGTGACACGCGCGAGGGCCATCAGCTCCACGATTTTCTCGACAAGAATCGCATCCCGCACCGGCTGATCGAATTCGAGAGTGAGCAAGGACATGCACTCGGCAAGCGGCTGCACCTGACGACTCGCGATTTGCCCGCGCTTATCACAGCGACTGGCGCTCCGCTGCGCCGGCCATCGCTGCGCGAAGTTGCGCAAGTGGCCGGTTTGCTCCGTCCGCTCGTGCACGAAGGCGAGAGCGAGATTCTGTGCGATCTAACAATCGTTGGCGCCGGTCCGGCGGGCCTTGCCGCAGCGGTCTACGCGGCATCGGAGGGACTGAAGACGGTAGTCCTGGAAAGCTACGCGCCTGGAGGCCAGGCCGGCTCCTCTTCCTTAATCGAAAACTTCTTCGGCTTCCCCACAGGAATCAGCGGCGGAGATTTGACCTATCGCGCGCAGCTTCAGGCCTACCGATTCGGCGCGAAATTTTCCACGCCGGCGCAGGCCCTTTCCCTTGACTACCACAATGGCGGAGAGTATCGCGCGAGCCTGCAAATCGAAGGTTGCCCGGCCACTCTGCGCGCGAAATGCGTCCTCATCGCGACGGGTGCAGATTACCGGCGCTTAGAGGCGGAGAACCGCGAGCAATTCGAAGGTTCGGGGGTTTATTATGCCGCGACTGCACTCGAAGGTCAGCTCTGCCGCGGCGCGACCGTGGTCGTCGCCGGCGGCGGCAATTCAGCCGGACAAGCCGCTATGTTCCTCTCGGAAGGCGCGGCGAAAGTCTTGCTCGTTATCCGCGGCGACGGTCTTTCGAAAAGCATGTCGAATTATCTCTCGCGGCGCATTGAGGCACGCGAAAACATCGAGCTCCTGTGCCACACCGAGATTCGAAAAATGACCGGCGGCAAAATGCTCGAAGCGGTCGAACTGGAAAATACGGAGACGCATGAGCGGCGCATTGTGAGAACGCCGGCGATTTTTTCCATGATCGGTGCAAACCCATGCACAAATTGGTTGCCGCCCCAGATCGAACGTGATGAAAAAGGCTTCATCAAAACCGGACCCGCAGTCGCTCATGCACCGGCGTGGAAAGGCAGCGCCCGCCCGCTCGGCCCGCTCGAGACCAGTCTTCCCGGAATCTTCGCTGCGGGCGATGTTCGTTCCGGCTCGGTGAAACGTTGCGCCGCTGCTGTCGGCGAAGGCGGCATGGCGATCGCAGGCGTGCACGACGCCCTCGGCACTTTCGCGTGACCGCGTTTAAGCTGTGATCTGCCGCCGCTCTTCCCGGTTGGTTTGCAAACGCAACTGACCGCAAGCTGCTTCGATGTCGTGGCCTTTTTCGCGTCGCAACGTGGCCGCAATTCCGGCCGCGCGTAAGATCGACAAGAAGGTTTCCTGGCGATTACATGATGGTCGCGACCATGGCAGGCCCTCCACCGTGTTGTAGGGAATGAGATTCACTTTGGCCGAGAGTTTTCGCGCGTGTTTTGCAAGCAGACGCGCTTGCTCATCCGAGTCGTTCACACCGGCGATCAAAATATATTCGAACGTCAAACGCTGCTTTTTTCGCGAAGTGTAGTAATCACAAGCTGAAAGCAACATGTCGATGTTGTAACGACGATTAATCGGCATGATACGGTTGCGCACTTCGTCCGTCGCGCCGTGCAACGAAAGAGCGAGGCGAACTTGCATCGGCTCGTCGGCTAGTTTTCGAATTTGTGGCGCGAGTCCGCTGGTCGAAACCGTGATGTGCCGCGCGCCGATGCCGAGGCCCCACGACGCATTGATGATCCGGATCGCGCGGATCAAGTTGCCCAAGTTGGCGAGCGGTTCACCCATTCCCATGAAAACGATATTGTCGATCTTCTTCCCGCTCGCACGCTCGACTGCAATGATTTGATCGATAATTTCGTTCCCGCCCAGATTTCTCGAAAATCCTTCCAGGCCGCTCGCGCAAAATTTGCAGCCATATGCGCAGCCCACTTGCGTCGAGATGCAGATCGTGAGGCGATCCGATTTTTCGCCGTAAAGAGCCGGCGAGGCGGGAATTAAAACCGACTCGATAAGATTGCCATCCGCCAGCCGGAACAGAAATTTTTGCGTCGAATCTTTCGATCCAAGCACGCGAACGATGTCGATCCTGTCGAACGAAAATTGCCGCGCAAGTTCTGCGCGCAAAGATTGCGGCAAGTCCGTCATCTCGTCGAAGGAGGTAACTCGCTTTTTGTGAAGCCAATCGGTGATCTGAACCGCGCGATATTTCGGCTCGCCCAGTTCGTCAAGCTTTGCTTGGAGCTCTTCGAGTCGTAAAGATTTTATGTCGATCTTACTAGCGCGCGTCACATGCCATTCTACAAGATTTGCGCTGGAGATAAACGCAAAGGTCGCTAAGGTCGGGTCGCTGTGAAACAATTCGGTTTTTGTGCGATTTCATTGCTTTTGCTTTTTATTGGCGGCTGTGCGTCTCAAGAAAGTTCCGACACATCTACGACCCAGACGGCGGTACCAGGAGAAAAAAATTCCGATGAAGGCCGTGTCGGGCCCGGGACGGGCCCGAACGCGAGTGTGCGCTGGTAATTTTTTCTTGATCGGTTAGGCCGTGACCGGACTATCTGCACGATGCAGAAATCGCGCACGCCGCTGACCATCGGCTGGGAAGCGGCCAAGGCGAATGCCCTCCCGGGGTTCGTTTTACAGGGCGTAATGTTGTCGATCCTGATCGCGTATTACACCAGCGCGCGATTCGCGAATTCGCTCGATCGACTAGCCCATTACAAACAACAGCATGATCTCGCCTTCGTCATTGCCGCGGGAATTTTGGCTGGCGCACTTTTGCCGGAGCTCTTTCTCATTTTCTTTTTTCAGAAAGGTAAACCGAGCGAGCAGAATTTTCGGAATCTCGCGTTCACGGTTCCGACTTGGGCGATCGACGCCGTGCTTGTCGACCTTATGTACCGCGCTAATATGATTTGGTTCGGCGACGCCGTCACTGCGTCGGTTGTGTTTGCGAAAATTTGTGTCGATCAACTCGGCTACAATCCATTCCTGGCCGCGCCGGGAGAGGTGCTCGTCTACGAATGGAAAAACGACGGGTTCTCTTGGGCGTCGGTCAGGCGCGCTCTGAGTTGGAATCATTATCGCGAGAAGATCGTTCCGACCTTGCTCGCCACTTGGGTGGTCTGGGCGCCGCTCATGGCAATCATTTATTCGTTGCCCTATCCGCTCCAGTTCCCGCTCTTCGCGCTCGCGCTGACCTTCTGGGTTTTGCTGCTCACGTACATGACGAACCGCTTCGCCGGCAAAATCGAAGCCGATGCTCCGCTCGCATTGGCAGTTGCAGATTCGGCAGGGCGAGACTCTGTCGAGTCGACAGATTAGTCGGCTCCGCAGAGCGTCGCCCTACCGTTTTGTGAAATGCCGCAGCGATTCGTAAACGCCGGCGCCGTATTCGTTTTTTGCGACGTAACCGCCAGCATTGCGCACGGCGTCTTTAACTTCATCGATTGCGTTTGCCGGACACGCCGGCATGGCTGCGACTTTTCCATCCAACATCGAGATGTCATTATGGTGATCGCCGGCGGCGAAAATGTTTTCGCGCGGGACCTCGCTTAAACGTGCGAGCTCGGCCAGCGCCGCGCCTTTGTTATAATCGGCGTGGCAGAAGCGCAGAAAAACGGTGTTGCGTTGATAATGGAATTTCGGCTGTTTCGCGCGTGCCCGCTCGATGAACTTCGTGATCCGGTTCATTTCTTCATCATCCGCCGCGACCAAACCTTCCACACCCTCAGAATGATAAATCAGACGCGCTTTTGTCTTTTGATTTACAAAATCGACAACTTCCGCGAGCACAGATTGCGCGGAGTTAAAGAGCTCGGCATGCTCGCGCGCACAACGTTCATTCCAATCGCCAAAAGCTTCCCATTTCTCTCCATTTTCTCCCGGGCGAAACACGTCGCGTTCGCTCGTGAGAATAAAATCGGGCCGCATCGGAAACGAGAAATCGGTGAGGCCGGACTCGAGCAGATCGACTGAGCGGCCGGTGTTAATAGCGAAAAGAACGCCTTCCCTTTGCAAATCGCGGATCAGTTCCATGCAGCGAGCATCGAGCACGGGCTGGCTGACGCGCGAGACGAGGGTGCCATCAAAATCGATGCTGAGAAGGCGGACTTTCATTGACGCTGAACCCGCCTTGTGGCGGCAGCTCCTTCAACACAAATGCCGTGAACTGACATTGAGTGCAAACGGAAGGCGCTGGGCAACCCAGCTGATCGTTGTAATCACCTGCTGTAGCGCACAGCGGGTCGATCTTACGATTGATTCGATTCCGAGCAGGAGCAAGAGTAAGAGAGCGGAGACATGAAATCGGCTTACGAACTGGCGATGGAGCGACTGGCAAAGTCCTCGCCCACGCTTGTCTTGACGAAAGAACAGAAAACGCAGCTTGCAGAGATCGATTCAACTTACAAAGCAAAGATTGCCGAGAAGGAATT
>QHRC01000076.1 GCA_003219995.1 Verrucomicrobiota bacterium | reverse complement strand
GTTTTCGAGCGCGATAAGAACACCTGCCAGTACTGCGGACACGCCTTCGATCGAAATGATTTGAATTTGGATCACGTCGTGCCGCGCGATCGCGGCGGGACAACGACGTGGGAGAATGTGGTCTGCTCCTGCATTGGGTGTAACACGCGCAAGGGTAATCGGCTTCCGCAAGAGGTGCAGATGAGTCTCATCCGCAAACCAAAGCGGCCGAAGTGGCGCCCGTTTGTCCACGTTACTTTTTCCTCACCCCAACACGAAAGCTGGCGTCACTTTGTCGATCTTGCCTATTGGAACGTCGAGCTGAGCGATTAATCGTAGCGGCGTTCTGCGAGCGCCGAAAATTCCGGCGGTCATAGACCGCCGCTACAGTCATCTTGTCGATCTTAGCGCCACAAACTCGCGTTGTGGTTTCACCGCGTCCAAAATCGGCCACGGATAAATCCCGAGCCAGATAGTCGCCACCATCAGGGCTGATATGGTTGCGCAAGACAAAGCATTTACCGGAATTTTCTCAGTGCTTGACGGTGCCTCCCAATACATCGCGCGGACAACCTTTAGATAATAATAAAACCCACAGGCCACCGTGACCACGCCGGCGATGACAAGGACTGTTTGGTGCTGCGCGATTGCCGCGTAAAAAATAAAGAATTTGCCGAAAAACCCCGCCGTAAACGGGACGCCCGCGAGCGAGACCATCGCCATCAACATGGCAAAGGCGAGAAAAGGGGAGCGCTTGGCCAGGCCATCGAAATCCGAAATCTGTTCGCCGGTGCGCTGAGCGACGATGATTAAAACCGCGAAGCTGAGCAGAGTCATAAGCAAGTAGGCAACGAGATAAAAGGTCACGGCCGGTCCCGCCAGACACGCCACACCGATGAGCAGATAACCGGCGTGTGCGATGCTCGAATAGGCGAGCAAGCGCTTTAGGTTGCTTTGCGGCAGCGCGGCGAGATTACCGTAGATCACGGTGAGCAGTGCGATCACGACAAGCAAACGTTGCATTTGCGGCAGCATCATAAACGGGCGCAGCACGCGCACGAGCACGACAAAGCCGGCGGCCTTCGATCCAACCGAAAGATACGCGGTCACGGGTGTCGGTGCGCCTTGATAGACATCCGGCACCCAGATGTGAAATGGCACAGCCGCAATCTTGAAGCCGAGACCAACCAGAACGAGCACCGCGCCAAAAAGAGCTCCGCCGCGCTCGATCTCAGGATTTGCCAATGCCGTGGTAATGCGCTGCAAATTTGTTTCGCCAGTTACTCCGAAAATCCAGGTGATTCCGTAAACGAGAAAAGCGGTGGAGAGGGCACTCAGCACGAGGTATTTCACGCCTGCTTCAAGTGTCGTTGGATTACGTCGCGTAAAGCTGACGAGCACGTAAAACGAAATGGTAACGAGCTCGATCGAAACGAAAATCATCACGAAATCGATTGCCGAAACGATGTACATAAGCCCGGCGCAGGTAAAAATGGGCAGAGCGAAAAATTCTCCGAGACCAGGTTGAGCGGTCGCACCAGCGGAACTGCGCACGACGGGCGCGTAATCGATCATCATAACCAGGACGACGATGGTGGTGACGAGCGCGAAACGCTTGAAGAAGATCGACAATGGGTCGGCCGTGTAAAAACTCCAAAATCCGGTCGCCGACTCAAGGGCGGGAGGTGGTTGGAGAAACCAGGTTCCAACCAATACTGCGCCCAGCGCGCCGATCGCCGCGAAGGCGAGAGTTCGCTTGTCGATACGCTCGACAAACGCTTCGAACAACAGAACCAACATGCCTAGAACGAGCACGGCGATCTCGAGATTGCGCGCCGGAATCATGGTGGTCGATTGTCGCTGAAATAAGTCTGGAACGCCGGTGCGACGATTCGCACGAATGATTGCGGAAAAAATCCGAACCAAAGAAGCGCGGCCACCAACAAGGTGACGGGGAGGCGCAGGCTGCGATCAAGATCGATAAAGTCATTGCAGCGCGCGCCGAGTGTTCCCATAAAGACTTTGCGATAGGCTCGCAGCATGTAAACGGCCGAGATCACCACGCCCCAAAGCCCAAGCACGGTGGCGACCTGAAAAATGCGGAAACGTTCGATTTCCCAGCCGTTTTGGAACGCGCCAAAGAAAATCATCACTTCGCCGGCAAAATTAGCGAGACCGGGAAGACCAATTGCGGCAAAGGCGCCAAGGCCAAAGGCGAGTCCGGCGAAGGGCATTACCTTGCCGAGGCCACCAAGATCATCAAAGAGCAAGGTATCGGTGCGCTTGCGCACTTCACCGGCAATGGCAAAAAGAAGCGCGATCGAAATGCCATGGGCAAATATCAAGATGGCCGCTCCGCTCGTTCCGAGAATATTTGCGCTGGCTATCCCGAGAAAAATGTAGCCCATGTGCATGACGCTCGAGTAACCAAGCATCCAATCGAGCCGCTTCTGCGCGATCGTGACCAGCCCGATGTAAATGATATTCCCGAGGAGCAACACCACGAGCAGGCTCGTCCAATGCCGTGCACCCTCCGGAAGCAATGGCACGGCCAGGCGCAGCAGGCCATAAAGTCCAAATTTTTTTAAGACTCCCGCATGGAGCATCGCCGCCGGCGCGGGCGCGGACGCGTACGCCTCCGGCGCCCAGCTATGAAACGGGAAGAGCGAGACAAGAATTCCAAAACCGATGAGTAGGAGCAAATAAACATGGCGTTGCGCCTCGGCGCCGATTTGTCCTGTCGCCGCCTGCAACGCGCGAATGTCGAAGCTGCGCGCTGGGACTGGAACGCTCTGGTAAAGCAAGATCAAACCGATGAGCAAAATGAAACTTCCGAGCGCAAGATAGATCGTGATCTTCCAGGCGGCCGCGCTTCGGTTCCCGCTGCCCCAGATTCCGATCAACAGAAAAGTCGGGATGAGTGCGAGCTCGTGAAACGCGTAAAAGAAAAATAAATCGAGCGAAGCAAACGCCCCGATCGCGCCGCCGGAGACGAGCAGAAGACAAGCGTAAAACACGTTTTCGTACTTGTCGATCTTGCCGGTGAACCAAACGGCCGCCGGAGTGACGACCGC
>QHRC01000193.1 GCA_003219995.1 Verrucomicrobiota bacterium | reverse complement strand
GCAGTAGGGATAGGAGTGATGAAATTTTTGCTCGCCCAGGAGCATGCCACGCTCGCGCAGCAAATTGACGATCTCGATGTTGGCGTCGAACACGTACTTGCCCGTAAGATTTGGAAGACCGGCTTCGTCGGTGAAACGACCGTGGTCGTCAACTGGCGATAAGATCGACAATTTATTTTTGCCGCCTAACGAGTAATCGTCCTCGCCGTGGCCCGGTGCGATGTGCACGGCCCCAGTGCCCGAGTCCATCGTGACGAAATCGGCAGTGAGGACAATGCTATCACGATCGAGAAATGGATGTCGCGCCTTGATCCGGTCGATCTTGGCGCCGGGAAACGATTCCAGCGGTTCGCCCACCGGTTCGAATTTGGTGTTAACGCAAAATTGCGGGACGAGCTTGTCGGCAAGGAGCAAAGTTTCTGATGCGTCGTCACGCAAAAATTCCTGGACGACGTAGATTTCCTTTGGATCGACCGCAATGGCGAGATTGGCGGGCAAAGTCCACGGTGTCGTTGTCCAGATGGCGATGCTCGCTTTGGCTTTGAATTCGCCGGTAACGATCGGAAATTTAACGTAGACGGCGGTATCGTCGCGTTCCTGATATTCCACTTCAGCTTCGGCCAGTGCAGTCTGTGCACCGGTGCTCCAGAAAACCGGCTTTTTACTTTGGTAAACGAGACCTTTTTCAATGAAGACGGCGAAAGCACGCAGAATTTCGGCTTCGTATTTTGGATCAAGAGTCAGGTAGGGATTCTCCCAATCGCCGAAAACGCCGAGCCTTTTAAACTGCTCGCGCTGCACATCAACATATTTGCGAGCGAAGGCCTCGGATCTTTTGCGAACTTCGAGCGGCGAAAGATCGCGTGACTCTTTGACAACTTTGTACTCGATGGGCAGGCCGTGACAGTCCCAACCTGGGATGTAGGGCGTGCGGTTGCCAAGCATGGTTTGCGATTTCACAACAATGTCCTTGAGAATCTTGTTGAGCGCGGTGCCCATATGGACATCGCCATTGGCGAAAGGCGGGCCGTCGTGCAGAACGAATAATTGTCGATCTTGGCGCGCTTTCTGGATTTGCGTGTAGAGCCGCGTTTCCTCCCACATCTTAAGAAGCTCCGGCTCACGCGCAGCGAGGTTCGCCTTCATCGGAAAATCCGTGCGCGGAAGATTGAGTGTGTCCTTGTAATTCTGCCTCATCGGAACGTGCGCTGCTACGTAACATCCGCAGTTCCACAAATCAACGCATCGGCGCTCTCTGCCACGCCGGCTACGGCCAGTGGCTATGCGCGAATTTGACGAGGAAGGTCTTGCACTGAAGCTTCTGCGCTTGCTCAGGTTTGGTTAATGAAACGGTATCTTCCTTTTGTCATTGTTAGCGCGGTTGCGCTAATCACGCTCGCGGGCGGGACGATGCTGTATCACGCCAAGGGCCTGCCTCTTCTTACAATTTCCAAAAATCATCCCGTCTCCGGGACGGATGGCGCCGGATCGATTCACATTCGCGGGAAGCCCGAGGCCCCGGTCACGCTGGAAGAATTCGGCGACTTCGAGTGTCCGCCCTGTGGCAGGCTCTCCGAGCCAATCAACAAACTGGAACAGGATTATCATTCCCGCTTGCGCATTATCTTTCATCACTTTCCATTTGCGACTCATCAGCATGCGCGGGAAGCGGCGCTCGCAGCGGAAGCCGCGGGCTTGCAAGGTCGCTTTTGGGAAATGCACGACGTGCTTTACCGCGAGCAATCGACCTGGAGCAAAGCGGCCGATGCGCGGCCGTTGTTCAATGCTTACGCGGGAATGCTTGGATTGAAGATTGATCGTTTTAAAAAGGACATGGAAAGTGACGAAGTGGAAAAAAGAGTCAATGCCGATCAACAAGAGGGAGCCGCAGTCGGTGTCACGGTTACGCCAACGATTTTTATCAACAATCGCGCTTTGCCGCCGCCATCGCTAAACGAGGCGGGCCTGCGCGCAGCCATCGAAACCGCAATCAAGGCGAAATCACCGCCTTGATTATTTCGGATAAAAGCAAAGCAAGTGATGGAATCGCGCAATCGAATTATTCTCTACACGATCGCGGCATTGATCTCACTGACCGGACTCGCGGAGGCAACCTATCTGTCTGTGCTGTCCTTGACTGGTGAGACGGCGGTTTGCGGCGGATCGGCGAGCTGCTTCCAAGTGCTGGGAAGTGTGTATGCCAAAATCGCGGGCATTCCCATCGCGGCCTTCGGGATTCTGGCCTATTTCAGCGCGTTTGGTTTCGCGACCTTCGCCGCATTTGGCTATGCGCGTGTTCGTAAGTTTTTCGGTCTGACCGTGTGGACGATGTTTGCCGTCACGCTCTGGCTACTGTTTGTGCAGGCATTCATTCTCCATGCGTTTTGCCGTTATTGTTTATTCTCGGCGGCGCTCGTCTTTGTCCTGTCGGCCGTAGTCGTGCTTACCCCTTCGTCGCGTTGATCGGATCGATTACGAGCACGGACACCTGGCGAGAAGGTAAGAGCGAAGAAAGTCGCGTACGAAAGCTTGCTTATATAAATATCCTGGCGAAGGAAGGGTCTCGATGCACATAAAGCCTTGCATTTTTCTGCTCTGTTTTCTATTGCTAGCGGTCACCGGATGCAAGAGATCGACAACGACTCAACTCACGGAAGGCTCTCCAGCCGCGGCTTCACCTGCTAACCAGCAATCGAGTGAGGCCTACTTCGATGTCTGCGGTCTGATTACAAAAGAGCAGATCGAAGCGGTTATGGGCTCACCGATCAAGGAGACAAAGAGCAGCGGGAGTTCAAACGGTGCCTTTCGCGTCTCGCAATGTTTCTACACGGCAACAGAATTCAGTAAATCGGTCAGTCTCGCAGTAACTCAGAGCGATCCCAGCTCGAAAGCCAAACGCAGCCCGAAAGATTTCTGGGAGGAATCCTTTGGCCGGTACGAGGGCGAGGTAAA
>QHRC01000075.1:17184-36292 GCA_003219995.1 Verrucomicrobiota bacterium | reverse complement strand
GAGCCATCGGCGAATTCGACCATCGAATGGACAATGCTTTGCGGATGAATCACCACTTCGACGCGCTTCATTTCCACAGCGAATAACCAGTGCGCCTCGATCATCTCCAGTCCTTTATTAAATAGCGTGGCCGAATCTATCGTGATCTTCGGCCCCATGTTCCAAGTCGGGTGCTTGAGGGCCTGCTCCGGCGCAACATCGACAAACTCTTCCGCCGGCATTTCGCGAAACGGTCCGCCCGACGCCGTTAAAATTATTCGGCGGACTTCGGACGCGCGACCATCCAAACATTGAAAAATCGCATTGTGCTCCGAATCAACTGGCAAAACACGCACACTTTTCGCGCTCGCGTCGCGCATCACAATCTCACCCGCCATCACCAAAATCTCCTTGCTCGCCACCGCCAGATCCTTGCCCGCGTCAATCGCCGCCAGGGCGGGGCGTAAGCCCCCGGTGCCAACGATCGCGACCAACACCATGTCGGCATTCGCCAGAGAAGCGATCTCGCACAACCCATCTTCGCCCGAAAAAATCTGGGGTTTGTACTCAAGTGCACTTCGCAGGATGCCGATCTGTGCTTCATCAACCAGGCAAACGGACTCTGGGCGGGCCTTGTTCGCCGCCGCCGCCAGTTTTCCTGCGTTTCTATTCGCGGCCAGACCAACGATTTCCATCCGCTCCGGAATGTCGCGTGCGACTTTGAGCGCGCTTTCGCCGATCGACCCGGTCGCGCCAAGAACGACGACGCGTTTACGTTTCATTTTTTCGACAGAATGAACAGAATCTACAGAATGATTTCGGAGTTGGGAGAAGCTGACTCTGTTTTTGGCAAACGAAACTTTTTCTTAAATTCCAGCCGCTCAGCGCCGAAGTTCAGGAGCAAACCTTCGTTCAATCCGGTTGCTGTTAGGTAATTTACAAGTTGAATCTCGTGTGGCTTTCCCAGCGTTTGAATGGCTTTGACTTCAACGATGACTGAATCGTTGACCAACATATCTGCCGCAAACGCATCGACGATCTGGCCATCGTATGTCACGCTAATAGGCCTTTGCACTTCGGATCTAAATCCACTTTTCCGCAATTCCCAGACCAGCGCATTCTGATAGACGGACTCGAGAAAACCGGGACCAAACGTCGAGTGGACTTTCATCGCTAGGCCGATAATCTGACCGCACAAATCATAGGCCGCCGGTGCCTCTTTGATTCTGTTTATTTTGTTAATTCTGTCAGAAATTTGAGTTTTCACGGTACGCGAATGACAAGTCGCAGATAAAAAAACAAAAGCGGCGCGGTAAAGAGCAGACTGTCGACCAAATCGAGCGCGCCACCAATTCCCGGCAGAAAATTCCCCGAATCCTTCACGCCGGTGCTGCGTTTAATGATCGACTCCGCCAAGTCGCCGACCACGGCCGCAAAACCGAGCAACAATCCTAGTATGATCGCATGTGTCCAGTTAAGCGCCCCCAAATGCCCGGGCATCAATTTGAACAACATCAAACTGGCGAGTAGCGCGAAAGCAAGCGCACCGAAGAAGCCTTCCCACGTTTTTTTTGCACTGATATGCGGGCTCATCAGGTGGCGCCCGACCCCGCTGCCAACGAGATACGCGCCCATATCGCTGAATTTCGTGACCGCGATCAGATACAGGCAGTAAAACTGTCCCGTCACCGCGCCACTGCTCGTGCGCGGCATTAGGTAAACAATTTTCGTCATGAAATTGAACAGCCACAGCACGTAGAGCAGACCGAACAACGTATAGGCCATCGTCTGCAGCGGTTCGTCATGGCGCAGGCGTGCAAACATTTGCCGCGCGAAAACCGTCAGCAAGAAAAAGACCAGGACCGCGACTTCAAAGTCATAGGAGCGTGCCGGTCCCATTTTCGCGAAGTAATAAAAACTTCCGATTAACATGACCGCGCCGCAAATCATGGCTGTGATCTTGAAGTTCGGCAGACCGCGGTGATCGAGCATCCGATAAAATTCCCAAAGCGCGATCAGACCGAAGACGCAGATCAACCCGTAGAACGCAAATTCGTAACCGGAAAAGGCGATGACCAGCGCGACCGACCAAAGGACGATCGTGCTGATAAAGCGGAAAACAAAAGTGGATCGCGTGACGGTCGGTTTCGTTTCGACTTGCTCAAGCGCCGCAGGCATGCATCCGCATCATCTCGAAGGATGGCGATGCGCGCAAGATCGACGATCACGATTGGCCAAATCTTTTCCTGCTTTCCTGCTCTGCTGATTCGCCTACTTTCTTCTCATGCTGAAAACGATGCAGGCCGTCGTGAAAAGCAAAGCCGCGCCCGGTCTTTGGCTGGAAGAAGTTCCCATTCCGCAAATCGCTGGCGACGATGTGCTCATTCGCGTGGTTAGAACATCGGTCTGCGGGACTGACGTCCATATATATAACTGGGACGCGTGGGCGCAGAAGACGATTCCCGTCCCAATGACCATCGGGCATGAATTTGTCGGGATTGTCGATCTTGCCGGCGATCACGTGAAAGGATTTGTTCCCGGCGATCTTGTTGTCGGCGAAGGCCACATCACCTGCGGTCATTGTCGCAATTGTCTCGCTGGTCGGCGTCATCTTTGTCCGAACACGCAAGGCGTTGGCGTGAATCGGCCCGGCGCCTGGGCCGAGTTTGTCGCGATACCGCAGTCAAACGTCTGGCACGCCGATCCGTCGATCCCGCTCGATGTCCTTTCCTGTTTTGATCCGCTCGGCAACGCCGTGCACACGGCGCTCTCATTCGATCTCGTTGGCGAAGATGTCCTCATCACCGGCGCCGGCCCGATCGGCTGCATGGCCATCCCAATCTGCAAACAAGCCGGCGCGCGTCACGTCGTCATCACAGATATTAATCCGTACCGTCTCGATCTTGCCCGCAAAATGGGGGCCGCTCTCGCGCTCGATGTGCGCACGGAAAAACACACCGAACCGATGAAGAAACTCGACATGAAAGAAGGATTCGACGTCGCGCTTGAAATGTCCGGCAGCCCAAAAGCTTTCACCGACATTTTGCCGAACATGTTTCACGGCGGTAAAATCGCACTCCTCGGAATCATGCCCGGCAGCGCTGCGATCGATTGGAACCTGGTCGTTTTCAACCAACTCACCATCAAAGGAATCTACGGGCGTGAGATGTACGAAACCTGGTACAAAATGACCGCGCTCATCCAGTCCGGCCTCGACATCTCACCGGTCATCACACACCGCTTCCCTTATACGCAATTCAAGGAAGCGATCGAGCTCATGAAATCCGGCAACTCCGGCAAAATTGTGCTCGTGTGGGAACGAGATTAAATGTTCAAACCACCGGCGAACTCAGTTCAGCTATCCTCACCTGAAAATTCTCGCTCCGTTTTGCAAATTATCGTGCAAATCTGAATGAGCTGACGCTCAGCATAACTTAACCCTTGCGTTTCCGCAGGCATGCGCAAGACATCGCGAGTGTGAGATATGATGCTTTTTCATAAAACCGCATTCGCCACAGCGCACTTGATAAGGGAATCATCACACACCGCGCGAGATTGGTTGCGAAAGGTTCGAAGGGCCGTACGAAATTTTTGCTTTACCCCCTCCATCAGTCGTGCCGGCAATCTGAAAGTGCCACTTGGCGTTTTGTTAGAGGTCGTTCGTCATGCGCCTTGGCGTTGTCGGATAAGGCTTTTTCAGCGGCTGTTTCCTTCTCCTTCTGTGCTGTTTCCGCCTGCACCCGCTGAAGTTTGTGAGTTCAAGTCGTTGGCCAACTTTGAATCAGGTTACACCCACCTTGCAGCGATGTTGGGGCTCGCTGGAAAAACTCCACCGCCAAGCGAGCTGGAATTTCTGCGGTCAGTGGTGAATCGGCAAATCCAGTATCCAGGCACGATCGGAATAAGCGATTATTTCTTCCTTACCGCTTTCGTTAGCATTCTCGCGCCAAAACACGTGGTTGAAATCGGAACTCTGACCGGTTTCTCGGCAGCAATTATCGCGGCCGCTCTCCGTCACCAGCATGGAAAAGACAGCGAGAGCTGGGTCGACACAATCGACGTTCTATCAAAATGCCTCATTGACGAGACACGCCCGACTGGGTTCGAGATTGCCGAATCGTTTCCGCAACTTGCCTCAATGATTCGCTTGCATATCCCGCACAATTCTACAGTGGTCAGCGAACTGGCGAAACGTGACGAACTCGAAATCGTGTTTATCGACGCCGACCACCGACATCCTTCGCCCTTGCTCGACCTCTTGCGACTCGCGCCCTACATCACAAGCAGAGGATGGATTGTGTTGCACGATATTCAATTGGGCACGATCGGCCGAAAGGCGATCGAAGCTGGTCAGAGATTGAGCTTGGGTGCCCCGTATGGAGCGGAATGGCTTTTTGATTCCTGGCCGTTCGGAAAAATCCGCGGTGGAAATATCGGCGCAGTCCAATTGCCTAACGATAGGAGCGCGCTCATTCCATTCGCTTTGCGTTTGATGTCGGTGCCATTTGAGATCACGGACCATGCCGCGCCCACTGCATGGCACGCACTATATCAAAGCTTCGCTGAATTAGTTTGACGTGTTTGAAAGCGCGGCAGTTTCAAAAACTTGTTCTTGAATTCATTTCCCTTTGGCGATGAATTCTATCAGTGAAGCTGCTCGGTAATTAGAACCGAGCGCCAGCTGTGACCCTTCGCTATTCCAAGCTCGCAGCCGCCGCGTCTTGGCCTTCGAGTTCCAGGACCATCCGTTTGATGTGTTTGTAGTCCTGGTGGGATTGGAGAAACTGCAAACTTTGCTGCGGATCGCCCCAATGGAGAATTTGAATCGGTTCCTGGCGCGCGCCCCATGTGTTCATGTCGCGCGAGTTCGCCATGTAAAGATCGATCGTGTTACGCCCCGAGAGCGCCCAACCATAATCGTCAACACGATAGATTTGTCCGGTTGAAAGCAAACGAAACGTCGTACCCACCGGCCAGCGCGACCAATCAGCCGCAGCGCTGCCGATTCGTGGCGCTCTAGTAACGCCGATTGCGCGTTTCACGCGGCGTGTTGTTTTGGTAACACGCTTGATCGTCGTCACGCGCACGACTGGCCGGGTTTCGTCCGCAGAGAAAGGCTGAAGAGCCACCCCCGAGTTGGAGACACGGCGCAGACCGACATCTTCGGTATCGGAAACGGCGAGCGCGCGCACGATGTTTTCGGCTCGATGAATCGCCGGACCGGCGGCATGGAGTTCGCCGCCCAGTGCGTTGTGATTGGTGAATTCGCGATGGTCGCTTTCGGTGTGCGTGTAGGCGGTCATGCGCACATTTTGGAAGTCTGTTTTTGCCAGCGGCGGTTCATATTGCGGGAGGGCGCGTGTTCTGGTCGTTCCGCAAGCGCCAAGAAAGAGAGCGCCGGTCGCAAGCAGCGAAAGAAAAAGTATCTGGGTGGTCCGCAAGGGAGATCGGGAAAGTTATTAACAGTTATTCACAACCGGTCAAGTTGTCATTTCGAGCGAAGTCGAGAAATCTCTTGCTCTAAAGATTGACATCTTCTTTGCCAAATCCCGTCCCACGCCCAACGTTTGATCATGTTCGACCAATTTGAACAGCAGGTTTCGCGCACACTAGAGGAAATAAGATCGCAGGGTCTTTACAAAACCGAGCGCATCATCACCAGTCCGCAAGATGCGAAGATCGAGATCGCCGGCGGCAAACGCGTGCTCAACATGTGCGCGAACAATTATCTCGGCCTGGCCGATCATCCCGCGCTCATCGCTGCCGCGAAGCAAGCGCTCGACACTCATGGCTTTGGCATGGCCAGCGTCCGCTTCATCTGCGGCACGCAGGACATTCACAAACAACTCGAAGCTTCACTCACAAAATTCCTCGGGACTGAGGACACCATTCTTTACCCATCATGTTTCGATGCAAATGGCGGTCTGTTCGAAACACTGCTCACCGATGAGGATGCAGTCATCAGCGATGAATTGAATCACGCCAGCATCATCGACGGCATTCGGCTCTGCAAAGCGCAGCGCTTTCGTTGCAAGCACAGCGATATGGCCGATCTCGAAGCGCAGCTGGCTGCCGCGAAAGGCGCGCGCTTTCGTTTGATCGCGACAGACGGCTGTTTCTCGATGGACGGAACGATCGCGAACTTGAAAGCGATTGTCGATCTTGCCGAAAAATATGACGCGCTCACTATGATCGACGATGCCCACGCTGCTGGATTTCTGGGCAAGACCGGCCGTGGCACGCACGAGCATTGTGGCGTGATGGGTAAGATCGACATCATCACCGGCACGCTCGGCAAAGCGCTCGGCGGCGCCAGCGGCGGCTACACCAGCGGTCGCAAAGAGATTGTCGATCTTTTACGGCAACGATCGCGTCCCTATCTGTTTTCCAACACGATCGCGCCACCGGTCGTCGCCGCTTCGTTGAAGGCGCTCGAATTGCTCAGCGCTTCCACCGAATTGCGTGACAAGCTTGAGGAAAACACAAAATATTTTCGCGCCGCATTGACCGAGCGCGGCCTGACGATCAAGCCCGGCACCCATCCGATTGTCCCAATCATGATCGGCGACGCCGCCAAATCGCAAAAGTTCGCCGCGCGCATGCTCGAGAAAGGCGTTTATGTCATCGGCTTTTTCTATCCGGTCGTCCCCCACGGCACCGCCCGCGTCCGCACCCAGGTCTCGGCCGCCCATTCCCGCGAAGATCTGGAATTCGCCGTCGATGCCTTTGCAGAAACGAATAAAGAATTAAGAGCGCTGTCATCCTGAGCGCAGCGAAGCGGAGTCGAAGGATCCCGCGGCGTAACCTGAGAGCTAAGGCAACGGGATTCCTCGACTTCGCTCGGAATGACGGTAGAAAAGCACATGCTTTACATGGTGATCGAGCATTTCAAAGAAAACGCTGCGCCGGCGATTTATCGACGCTTTCGCGAGAAAGGCCGAATGATGCCCGAAGGCCTGGAATATGTTTCAAGCTGGATTGATCACGATTTCAAGGTCTGTTGGCAGCTCATGCAAACTGAAGACTTCGCACTGTTCGATCGTTGGATCGACAATTGGCGGGACCTAATGGTTTTCGAGATCGTGCCCGTGCGCACATCGGCAGAAGTGCGAGAGATCATGGGCAAAAAATTGTAGGGGACGCTGTCAGCGTCCCATGGGAAGCGAACGGCTTCCCCTACAAATCTGCGTAAGCCTGCGAAATCTGCGGATCAATCTTCGTGCAGCGCGATGCTGGAGCCGACCCAGGTTTTATCTTTGTTGAAATCGACGCCCATCATTTTGCCCTGGCTCATGCGGACAAGATTGTTCACCAGAATCGGTTCGCCGTTCTCCGGCCAGATGAACATCATCCGGATTTCGGCTTTTGATTTCGGCCCGCCCGGTGTTCGAACAAACTCCGCGTAGCTCACTTTCTTTTGCAGAATCCAATTGCTCGGATTTTCCAGCGCGGAAAGTTTTTCCCGCGTTGGTTCCATGTCGACGCCGAGACCTGCGAAGGAATAAAGCGGCTTCAAAACGTAATTGTCAATCCTGGCATCGGCTGGAAATTCGTCCGCGAAGAACGCGGGCAATGAATGTTCTGTGTTCAAAAACGGCAACGAATGTTTGCTGATCCGAAAATACCAATTCGGATGACCGACCCACCTCACATCGAGATCATCGTGAAAACCGAACCCGATACCCAACTCTGGTCGTCGCAGCAGTTCGTCGAAAATAACGCGGTTATAAATCCGCTCGATCCGCACTTCGCGCCCGGCACGCTCATAAAATAATTGCGGGCCGCTTTTTTTGATTTTGGTCAGGCAAACTGAGCGGATGCCGAGAAGCGTTTTCGTCGCGGCGAAGTCGATGCGCGTTTTTTGTTTCTCCGGTTCGATCTCGAGTAAAATTACATTTTCCAGATCGGCATCGCCGACGATCGTCCGTCGCAGCAGCTCGATGTAAGCATGGTCTTTGATTCCGCCAAATGACGAGGTCCAATTGCGCGGGATTGCCGGATAAGCTTTGCGCAGGCAATGTAAGACCAGCAGTTGAAATCCAAACAGGCTCGGAAATGCCTGCAGCTCGATCAACCGTGGCACAAGCTGAGCGCCCTCGGTGCAAATCCCAAAATCGACCACGATAAAATTTGGATGCGCCGATTCATTCGGGACCTCCAAACCTTTTGGGATCGCTGAGGCCGCGTGCCGTGCGAACTCGGCCGTGCGTGTAAGATCGACAATCTCATTTGCCGCGCGTGTGACTAGATCGGTGAACTCACGCGTCAAAAAAATCGGTGTTTCTGAAATCCGGAAGTCGGCCGGCCATTTTTCTGTCTCATTCACGCAACGCAGGAGCGCAGCGTATTTTTCCGGCGTGAAGTCAGCGTTGAATCGCGAGCGAAGTTCCGGATCCATTTCAGGTAGGGACGGATCTCCGATCCGTCCGACTTATTTCTCTCGCGCCGACGCCGTTCGCGCCAGCGAAAACAATTTCACAAAGCTGGGTGGATAGGCCGCTCCGCGGATGATGTTCAATGTGGCGCCTGGGGCGCACTTCCTGACGTCGAGCAAGGGACTGCTCAAATCCACTCACACTAAAAACTTCCCGGCGCGCATCACCTGTTCGCCGTCGAACCAGATGTCAAAGTCGCGCCCGACGCAGTCGATATGCGTCTTGGAGACCCAGTTCGCGCCGGTGTGTTCGGCGTAAGGATGACCGAAGGCAATGTGGACGCCGGGAATTTTTTCGTCCTGCAAAATGTTGCCGATGACGTGTGTGCACGCGGTGTTCGTGCCAATGGCGAATTCGCCGACCCGATTGCTGTTTTCATCCGTGCCGGTGTAAGCGCGGAAATCTTCGAGCAACTCTTTATAGTCGCAGCGAAGATCGACAATACGGTTGTTCTTCACCTCAATCGTGAGCGGATTGTCCTTCAAATCGCCGTATTTGTTGCAGAGATAATCGCCGACCACGCCGTCGACGACGAATCTCCCGTTGGTGTTGCCCGGTGCGGTGAAAATTTCGCCGCCCGGAAGATTTCCCCATTTTTCCGGCGTGATGATCCCGCTCGTCTTCAACCATTTTAGTTTCGGCGAAAATTCGGCTTCAAAATTGGTGCCGCGCGGGGTCCGGCAGATGATTCGCTCCGCGTGACGCGCGCGTTCGATCAAGCGCTGGCTGAGCGCATCGATCGCGCGAAAATCGGCGCGCATTCCTTCCATCATGATCTGCCGGGTGATGTTGACCATGTGGCCGTGGCGAATGTGTTTTTTATTCACGACATCGCTCATCTGCATGCGCGAGCTGAGCTCGCCGGGCTGAGTCTGCGCGCAAAAGATCGACACTTGCGATTGGGCCAGATCGTCGAGAATATTTTGCGGCATCGCTGTGAGCGGACGAGACGCGTAGTTTTCCAAAACGAAGACCGTGTGTTCCGAACCGACTGCTTCGACTTCAGCTCGCAATGCGGCTGCGATGTCGGAGGTTGCATCGTCCGTAATGATCGTGACCCGCTCTCCCGGCGTTAGCTGAAGGCAAACGCTTACGGCATTGTGCGCACCCGGAACCAGCTCCGGGTCGATGTCGATGTTAACGGCGGCGAGTCGATCAGGCATTTCGGAAAGTGATGAGAATTACGCGGAAATCGCCACCGGGCAAACCAGCAGACGCTAGGCCACGTTCGCTCTCGCGATGTTCAGGCCTTCATAGGTTTCCTCGACGATTTGATCGACAACCGCTTTCATGTCGTTCGTGCGCTCGAACGCGGCCAATTGCCGATCCGCGCCGGTGCCTTCGCGCATGATCCGCTCGATGTGCGCCATTTCTTTTCTGCTGCCGAGCTCCTCGACTTCGGTGGAAACAAATTCGAGCAGCTCGTTTAAAAGACTTCGCGTATCGACTTCGGCTTCGCGCCCAAAATCGATCAGCTTGCCGTCGATGCCGTAGCGCGTGGCGCGCCAGCGATTTTCATCGAGAAGCCGACGGCGATAAACGCGAAAGGTCGTGTTTTGCCGAAGCAACTTGAACAACTTGGCAATGACCGCCTGGATCAGCGCGGTGATGGCAAGCGTGTCATCCACGCGCGATTGCGCATCGCACACGCGGACTTCGAGTGTGTCGAAGAAAGGGTGCAGGCGAATGTCCCACCAGATTTTCTTCGCGTTATCGACGCACCCGGTTTTGACCAGCAGCTTGCAGTAATCCTCGTACTCGGAGAGCGATTCGAACGCATCCGGAATGCCGGTGCGCGGAAAACGCTCGAACACTTTGAGCCGGTAGCCTTTCAATCCGGTGTTGTGCCCAACCCAGAAAGGCGAGTTGACTGACAACGCATAAATGTGCGGCAAGAAATAGCGGGCCTGATTCATGACGTGAATGGCCGATGCACGTTCGGGAATGCCGACGTGCACGTGTAAACCGAAGATGAGATTCGCGCGCGCGAGCAATTGCATGTCCTTGACGATCTCCTGATAACGCTCGCCTTCAGTGATGAGTTGATCGTGCCAATGCGAAAATGGATGCGTGCCGACTGATGCGATCTTTAGTCCGCCGCGCCCGGCCAGCTCGGCGAGCTTGCTCCGCAATTCGACGACGTGCTCGCGGGCATCCACGATCGACTGGCAAATTTCCGTGCCGAGCTCGACGACCGATTGGTGCATCTCCGGCTTGATTTGCTCCCTGAGCATGACTTTTCCGCCTTCGAGAATTTCCTGAATGTGCGAGCGCAGCTCGCGCGTCTCCGGATCGACAATCGCGAATTCTTCTTCGATGCCGAGGGTGTAAACGTGGTCTTTCATTGTGAGCGCCGCCGACAAACTTCTCTCAAAAACAAAGCCCTGTCATCCCGAGTCGCGCAGACGACGATGGACCTCACGCAAGCTCGAACGCTACCCTAGGACTTCTTGCGTAACCAAAAATCCAAATGTGAGGTCCTTCGCTCCGCTCAGGATGACACCCGATTAAGGCGCGAGAGCGATTGTCGATCTTGGGCGAGTTCGCCTAACGAACGCTGCGTTACTGCGGCATGAACGAACTTGCCCCAGCTCAAATTGTCACGACCGGGAGCATGCTCACGGGCTTTACGGATCGCCATCTCTGAAACCGCTTCCACGACCCATTCGAAGTTTGCCTGCCCGACGTTGGCTGCTTCCGCATCCGGCGCCGGGTTGCAAAAATCGATCGCCACCGGAACACCGTCGCGAATCGCAAATTCAACCGTGTTTAAATCGTAACCGAGATATTGATTCAGGGTCAGGACGCCTTGCTCAACCTTTTNTGCCATTCCGTTTGATAACGCAAATGATACGGATGCCGCGGTTCGTAGGGCATGATGCGCACGTGGCGTTGATCGATCGAGTAACAACGGAAGTACATGTCGAATTTCACCTCCTCCTGCAACATCATGACGAGCTGGCCAGTCTCGTTGTAAGCGCGATAGAATTCGTCGGGATTATGCAAGCGATAAACGTTTTTCCAACCGCCGCCCGCGAACGGTTTGAAAAACGCGGGCCAGCCGACGTAGTTGAAAATTTCTTCCCAGTTCATGGGATACGCGAGATTACGAAATGATTTTTCGTTCGTATCGGGCGGCGGTTGGTTGGAGGGCAGAAGCACGGTGCGCGGAACGGCCACGCCGATCTTGGTGGCAAGCGCATTGTTAAAAAACTTTTCGTCGGCACTCCACCAAAAAGGATTGTTCACGACCGCGGTCCCGGTGAGGGCGGCGTTTTTGAGCCAGGCGCGATAAAACGGCACGTCCTGCGAGATGCGGTCGATCACCACGTCGTAACCGCACGGCTCGCCTTGGGCCACCTTGTCGATCTTGACGAACTCGGCCACGATGTCTTTGCTCCCCGTTTTCTGATTCACCCGCTCGACAAACGCCGGCGGAAAACTGTGTTCCTGTCCAAAAAGTATTCCGATTTTTTTCATAATGAAATGACCTGCGGATTACGCGGATCAGCTTTACCGATAAAAATGCAGCAGCATATGGTTTCTTGTCATTTCGAGCGAAGTCGAGAAATCTCTTACCTTATCTGTCTTGTAAGACCTCGATGCTCAAGTCCAGCCAACTTGGGTTCAAGCGATTAATGAGTGCGATCTTCTTCCATTTCTTCACTTCTGTCTCGCGAGCGATCGCATCGCGAATGTCGCAGTAATGCTGCCAATAAATCAGTTTGGTACATCGGTAATTATAGAGCCAGAAGTTGTAATCGCCGGACATGTTTCAGATTAACGATGGAGATGTTTCGCCTCCGCTCGACATGACAAGGAAGAAAGAGCGCGCGGACGCCTCACAACGTCGACAAATAATACGGGAGCATGTCGCGCCAGTAATTCCAATCGTGGCCACACCATTTCCGGTCGTCGAGCCAATGGTTGATGCCTTTTGAATTCAAAATCTCTGATAAACGAAACGTTTCGTGACGTGTGTTGTCCCATTCGCCCGTGCCGAGGATGATGCCCATGTGATTGTATTTCCATGGGTCCGTCACGTTCGGCAGATATTCATACGGGCTGTTGAAGTAAATGTTGTCGTCGTGGTAACCATCGAAAAACGAACTGATGTCGAACGAGCCACTCAAGCTGATGAAGTGGCTGACCAGATCGGGATGACGGAACGCGATGTTCCCGGCGTGATAAGCGCCGAGGCTGGCCCCGCTAACAGCGACGCGATGGCAATTGCATTCGCGCCGTGCCAGATCGAACACGTCGTGGACGATCACGTTTTCGTAGGCGTTATGGGTGCGCATCCGGTCGGCCGGATGGATTGATTTGTTGTAAAAGCTTTCGAGATCGATCGCATCCGGGCAATAAACGGTGACTTTCCCGGAATCGACATAACCGCTCACTGCGCCGACCAGGCCGAAATCTTTGTTCTGGTAATAACTACCGAACGAAGTCGGAAACAGAATGAGGGGCAGGCCGCCGCCGTCCCCGAATGCGAGCATCTCAAACTCTCGGCTCAGATAAGGCGTGTGCCATTTGATGTAACGTTCATTCATTTCAGGTAGGGACAGCTCTCCGAGCTGTCCGACTTATTGCGGGACGTTAACATGCACAAGAGAAATCGGCGGACGCCCGGAGGTGCGTCCCTACCAACCGAGTTGGACAAGGTCGATATCCTCTGCGAAGCGTCTCGCTTCGCATGCCCAAGCACACCCTGACCGGAAACATCAGACGACATCGCGCGTTTTCATCGAGAATTCTCGGCAATCGGCGAGACATCTTAGTTTATCTCCCGCGCGGTTATCGCCGCTTTTTGCGGACGCGTTATCCGGTCTTGTATTTGCACGACGGCCAGAATGTTTTCGATGCAGCGACCGCGTTCGCCGGCATCGAGTGGGGCGTGGATGAAACGGCCCAACGCTTGATTCGAACCAATCTAATCGAGCCACTGATCATCGTGGCCGTTGCAAATACAGGCGAAGAACGCATTCATGAATACGCGCCGACTCCGGGCATCATCGATTCGAACGCGAAACGAAAAAAACGCAGTCGCGGTCTGTTAAAAAATTACGGTCGCTTTCTAATTGAAGAATTAAAACCGTACATCGATCGCTGTTATCGCACAAAGCCGGAAGCAGAGTTCACCGGTTTGGGCGGCTCATCTCTCGGCGCACTGGCCACGCTCGCGCTTGGGCTCTGGTTTCCGAATGTGTTCACGCGGCTTATTGCGATGTCGCCCTCGGTTTGGTGGGACGATCAGGTTATCATAAAAATGGTCGACAAGATCGACAAGAAGCTTTCGCTCAAAATCTGGCTCGATACCGGGACGCACGAGCCCGGCTGGGAACGCGCCCGCAGGTTGCGTGACGCGCTGGTCGAAAAGGGCTGGAAGTTGTTCGATGACCTTCAATACATCGAAGTAGAAGGCGGCGATCACGGCGAAGGCGCATGGGCAACTCGGGTCGATCCGGCGTTGCGGTTTTTGTTTCCGCTGGTCAGACTGTAGTCGTTCTTAGCGTCCGACCGGCGGAACCGGCGATGGATTGGGCGGCAGCGGCTCGGGCGGTGGCTTCGGCTTGGGCGATGGTGCTGGAGGCGGCTTGGGACTTGGAATCGGGTCTGGCATATCCAACTGTCTCACAGAAAACGCCGAACGCCCAACGTCCAACACCGATCACCCAAATCAAACGCCAAACTTCAAACTCATTGCAACCACTTGCCGTAAACTTGATAGACGCGCGTAAAGCCGCCGACGAAGTCAATGTCCTTTTGATAGGTGAAGAAGTTATCACGGGCTGACCAGGTCAGCTCGCGTGGCGCTTCGGCATGGTTTGGGTCGTAAACGCGATAACGTTCGATTGCGTTTCCTAGAGGAGTTGGTTTTCGAGCGTAGACCAGCACCGCATGATTGATGCTCAACCTCGGATAGGTGGAGAGATAGCCGACGAAGAGATCGCCCCGGGCAAGAGCGGCATCCAGATGGGCGTGAGTTTTCTCCTGATATTTCGGACTGTGTTGAAAAAACATGCGGAAGTTGCCGGGCCGAAAATAAGTGGCGAACCCGCTGCCGATATTTTCCTGGAATACCTGTCTGCGCGCTTTGCTCATATCGCGCAGATTTGAATAGCCGGGAAAATTTATTCGTTGATTCGCTGGCAATGCCTCGTGCCAGGGCGCGCGGCGCGCGACTTTGCGAATGCGCGCTGCGAGCTCTTTGTCGTTTAAAGGAGCGCCGTCCGGATCGAACCGAGCGAACTTGTGGAACTGCATGGCCGTGCGCGTCATGACAAAGCAGGCCCGGGTATATTGGTTAGATGGATCGCCGACTGCCGATCTTCGCTCCAAAGTGGGGCGACCATTTTTGTATTTAAGCACAGTGGCGTTTTGAAATGCGAACGTGTCGCGTTCGAAATTGAATGCAGTGGCAAAGGCGCTGCTTCGGGTGAGCGCGAAGAGAACACCGACCCGGAATAGCTGTGCGAATACTCGCCGACTGTCGCTAATCATTTCACGAACGGGTCGAAGGAGCCGTGCTCTTGCCTTCGGCGAAATTGCCGAGAGCGCGGAATTTCTTGTAACGCTTCTTCAACAGTTCTTCGATAGGCGTTCCCACAACGCGCTGCAAGTTTTGGCGCAACGCCGTGCCAAGATTTGCGGCCGACAAATCATAATCGCAATGCGCGCCACCTTCCGGTTCCGGGACGATTTCATCGACCACTTCGAGTTTGAGCAAATCCTGCCCAGTCAGTTTCAGAGCCTCGGCGGCCTCCGGAGCGTGACGCCGATCTCGCCACAGAATGGCCGAGCATGCTTCCGGACTGATCACCGAATAGTAGGCATTCTCAAAAATCAACACGCGATCCGCAACGCCAATGCCGAGCGCGCCACCGGAGCCGCCTTCGCCGATCACGGCAGCAATAATTGGCACGCGCAGGCTCATCATCTCCCGCAGGTTTACCGCAATCGCTTCTGAAATGTGGCGTTCTTCCGAACCGATCCCGGGAAATGCGCCCGGCGTATCGATCAATGAGATCACTGGCGTGCCAAATTTTTCGGCCAGCCGCATCAGGCGCAATGCTTTCCGATAACCTTCTGGATGGGCGCAACCAAAATTGCGCATCACGTTTTCCTTTGTATTCCGCCCTTTCTGATGGGTAAGAACCACGCAGCGCTGCGAGCCGAGCATGGCCAGGCCGCTCGGCATCGCTTTGTCGTCTGCGAAATGGCGATCTCCGCGCAACTCAATCCAATTCGTGAAACACCGCTCGACGTAATCGAGCGCAAACGGCCGCTGCACATGACGCGCGATTTGCACCCGCTGCCAGGCCGTCAGGTTGCCATAGATTTCACGCCGGGTTTCGCGGATTTTTACCTCGATCGCCTCAACCGCGGAGTCAAGATCGACAGCGTGCTCGTCGGAATGATCCTTCAAATCCTGCAAACGCCGTTGCAGTTCGAAGATCGGTTTTTCGAAATCGAGCGGTTGGAGCTCCATGGGCAAGAGTTACAAAGTTAAAAGAGTTACAAAGTTAAAAAGAAAGGTGCTTGGGCATTCTAACATTGTAACCATGTAGCTTTTTAACTTTGTAACTTTTTTCAGTCGGTAATGGTGACAGGCGTCCGGTTGTTTACAAGGCCGCTCAGCTCCTCGAGATCGGTAGCATCCAGGCCGAGGCCCTGGGGCGGCGGCGGCTGAGTAATGTCCGGGTGCGCCGAATCGGACACGGAATAAAGCGTATAGGCCGGTGCACTGAGCCGGATCCAACGCGTGCTGCCGAGGAACTCCTTGGTTCCGAACCCGACGCGTTTGCCATCTCTCCACGCCATTGTTTCCGAAACCTTTGTGGTGACTTTCGCCGGCTGTTTGAGCGACAGCTTCTCCTCACGCACGTGATATTGCTTGAAGAACACGCCGTGGTCGAGCAGCACCACGAGTTTCGCTTTGCGTTGGATAACAATCGAAAATTCAGGGTGCGAAATGAGGAGGCGGTCGCCGATGTGAAGCATGGTGCCGCTCATATTGTTCATGCGCATGATTAGCTCGGGGGTCGTTTTTAATCTTCGCGAGATAGCCGCCAGCACGTCGCCTGACTTGACGATGTATTCCTGTTTCTCCGGCGACGGAGTCCGCGAAAGCAAGATGTCGACGTTGACCTCGCCAAGCAAGTCCTTCGCTTCTTCGGCATGCAGATCGGTCGGATATTTTTGAATGAAAGCGCTGAGCGCGTCACGAGCTTCGATCAGTTTGCTCTCCTGGCGCAATTGCGCGGCCGCTTGAAATTCCGGCAGACTGATATCGGGCGTCGGCGCGGGCGTTACGTCACCGCGCTGCTCGTGACGCACCGCGATCTCCTGTTTGAAAAAAAGATAATAACTAAAAAGCGCGGCGCCGCCGAACACGAGCAAGGCGAGGAGCAAAGCAAAGAACCATTTCATGGATGGAACGAGGCGATCATTCGTCTACAAATCGTGTCGCAAATGATTTTCAGCCGCGCCCCTCGATGCGACAAGCAAATGATCAAACGGGCGCGTTAGCTCTGATTGGCCGATTCGCGGCCGGGAAAGAAACGATGCCAGAGGCGCGCGAGTGTGCGTTGCTCACCCTTGCTCCAGGTAAAATGGCAATCCTCGCAGTAAAATTCCTTGGGAAAAATTTTGAGCGCAAAAAGGACGCTCGCCATGGCCGGTGTAATAGCTTTGCGCGTCAACTGCGGGTACTCGATTTGGGAGGAGCCGCATTGCGGGCAGCGAATAATGGCCGCGGCGATGTCCGGGTCGCTTGCTTCCCACTCGACCATCAACTCTTGCGCCCGCTCGAAATCGTTGTCCTCAACCCGCACCTTTGCATTTGCTTGCGGTCGCGACATGAAAGCGACCTGTTGCAAATGGCCCTCATTATGAATATCGGCACGCAGCCCGGCCTGCTGAAAACGCTCTTTCAGCCGCTTCGCTTTGGCTGGCTCGTTAAACGTCGCGATCGTCACCATAAATTCCTGGCCTGCAAAGCCACGGTTTCTGATCAAACATCAATTCTCTCGCGGTTGCAAGGGAGGGACGCACCTCCGGGGACGTCCGACGAAATCACAATTGGTCAGAATTAGTCGGACGGCTTGGAGAGCCATCCCTACCTTGTGCTCGGCGGTGGGAACCATTTGTAGAGCATCAAATAAACGAGCACGCCCGTCGCCGAAACATAAAGCCAGATTGGCATCGTCCAGCGGCCGATACGCCGATGCCGATCCCAGCGGCGTCGAAACGCCGGAATAAGCGTCAGGATCACCAGTGGCAACGTGACGAACGCGAGGAGAACGTGTGAAGCCAACATCGGAAAATAGATCACCGCTATCCAACCGGTGTAACCCGATGATTTTTCGCCAACGTGCACATGATAAACGATGTAGCCGACGAGGAAGAGGGTGGATGAAGTCACCGCTGTGATCATGCAGGCTACATGCCGGCGCCACGCGCCACGCCGGATCAAATACCAGCCGGTCGAGATAAAGATCATGCTCACAAAATTGAGCGACGCATTGATCGCGGGGAGATCAGTTATTGTCATGTCTAGCGGAGTCTCCCGCTACTGCGGGATTGCTGTTATTAATGAGAGATTCCTCGACTTCGCTCGGAATGACAAACGACTGACGCCCTTCGCTTGAAATACAGAAGCCTTCTCGTAGGAATAAATTGATGCCCCCTGTTCTCGAATCGTCCCAAAGCGCAGCGTCTGTGCAAGATCGACAATCTCCTTTTGCGCGCCGGCTCATGATCAGCGCGGGCCGCTTCGTGGCGGTGATTTTGCTTTCGGCCTTGCTTGGCGGCGGATGGTACCTTTCGAAAAAAGGCTTTGGCCGGCAGTGGCGTTATCGCGTCGTCGAAGAATTGCACAAGCGCGGCGTGGAAGCATCCGTCGGCCGCCTCACGCTCGATCCGTTTCGCGGTCTAGTCGCAAAGGATGTGCGCATTTTCGACTACAAGAAGCGCGAAAATACACTCGCCCGGATCAGCGAAATTTCGCTCGACATCAATTACGCCGCGCTCATCCATCATGAGCCGTTTCTCAATGCGCTCGATGTGCGCAACGCGCAAATCACGCTGCCACTCAAGACCGCGGAGGGAGAAGTAGAGCAGGCGCAGCTAAAAAACTTCCGCGCGCACGTTTATTTTCCGCCCGAACAAATTTATGTCAGTCAAGCCGAAGGAATATTTTGCGGGATGCGAATTTCCGCGACTGGCCAATTGATCAAGCGCGCGAATTACACACCGTCGCCGGAAATCTCGAAGGAAGAATGGCAAAAGCGATTGTCGATGTTGCGACACGTGGTGACGGAATTGCAAAAGTTCGTATTCCCGCGCGATCAGCCTTGTTTGCAGGTAAAATTCAGCGGAGACCTCGCGCAACTGGAGGATGCGCGAGTCGAGGCGACGCTACGCGGCGGACAATTGCAGCGCGGCCAATATGAAATCCGTGATTTGTTCGCGACCGCCGAATGGGCCGATCAACGCCTCAATATCGATCGCTGTGAATGGAAAGATCCCGCCGGAAGTTTCGCCGGGCGCGGCAGCTGGAGCCGGCAAAGCAGCGAGGCAAATTTTCAAGCGCGCAGTACTCTGGATTTAAAAGGTTTTCTCGATGCTTTCGGACTGGGGCATTCGCTTCGGGACACGGCCTTTTACGCGCCGACTTTGGTGGAGCTTTC
>QHRC01000075.1:3348-17178 GCA_003219995.1 Verrucomicrobiota bacterium | reverse complement strand
AAAATTATCGGTCATACCGCCGTTGAGAGTTTTGCTTATAAGACAGTGCCGTTCGCCGATTTGAGCGCCGATTTTTCCTGGGACGGGGAGCGAGCATTACTCCGCGACGTGCGCCTTCGACATGAAAGCGGTCAGCTCAATGCGAATCTGTTCGAGGCGCCGAGCGACTTCCGGCTGAACATCGACAGCACCATCAATCCGGGGGCACTGCGCCCGTTACTCACGGCTGAACTCAGTCAGTTTCTCAGCGAATGGGAATGGCCGCGTCCGCCCACCGTTCACCTCGCTATCCGCGGCCCAGATCGAAAACCCGAAACCTGGAAAGGAGAGGGAACCGTAACGCTAGATCGAACGCGATTTCGCGGCGTTTGGATGAATTCAGCCAGCGCCAACATCCGCTTCGGCGACGGCGCGATCAATTACGACGACCTGCGAGTTGCGCGCGATGAAGGCATCGGCACCGGCGCTTTCACCTACGATTTCAAAAATCATGAAGTTCGCGTCGCAAATGTCAAAGCAACGTTACGCCCCGCTGAGGCGATCTTTTGGATCGACCCGAAGCTCTGGAAGGCTGTTGCGCCCTACAAGTTTCGGCAGCCGCCGAATATTAACGCAAATGGCGTTTACCAATTTCGCGGTGGGAAGAAAACGCGGCTCGAAGTCACGGTCGATGCAGTTAACGGCATGGAATACGATTTTCTGGGCAAAGCATTGCCCTTCGATCGCGTTTCGGGACGGCTTCTTTTCACAAACGACCGATTGCAGCTCGCCGATCTTAAGGGTGCGTTGTTCTCCGGCACGGTCCGCGGGACCGCCGATATTTCACTCGCACACAACGACTCTCATTATCATGCCAGTGTTGCCGTTGCCGGAATCGACTTCCCGCATCTGACCGATCTTTATTATCAATACAAGACCGCGCGCGGCGAGCTGGGCGGCAGCTACGATTTTACCGGAATCGGCAGCGAGGCCCGCATCATGCGCGGCGACGGGAAAGTGGAAGTGACCAACGGCGACGTCTTCGCCATTCCGGTTTTCGGTCCGCTTTCGGAAATCCTGAATCATATTGTGCCCGGCGCCGGCTACAGCATCGCGCGCAAAGCTAGCGCGACTTTCACCATCAAAGACGGAATCCTTCACACCGACGATTTCGAAGCCGCCGGCAAACTTTTCGGCATGCTTGGCCACGGCGACATTTATTTTCTCGACGACAAGTTAAACTTCGAAGTGCGCATGAACGCGACTGGGCCTGGGGTGTTCGGCGAAGGAAGCCTAAAAAAACCGGATTGGCACCCGAAGAGATTTTAGACCTTTGTCATTCCGAGCGGAGTCGAGGAATCTCTCACGTTTGGAAATTAACAATCAGAGATGTCTCGACTTCGCTCGACATGACAAAGAAAATTCTTTTAGGCGCGCACATGTCGATCGGCGGAGGCGTTCACATGGCGATCGAGCGCGCCTGCTCGATCGAGTGCCGCGCCATGCAGATGTTCGTGAAGAACAATATGCAATGGTTCGCCCGCCCGCTCACGCCTGATGAAATTCGCGCTTTCCTGGAACATCGACAACGGAGCGAGCTCTGGTCGATCTTTGCCCACGCGAACTATCTCATCAATCTCGCCGCCACCAATCCACAGTTTCACGCGAACTCTTTGCGCGCTCTCACCGAAGAGCTGATTCGCGCCGATCAACTCGAACTTCCGTTTCTCGTCTTGCACCCTGGCGCGCATCTTGGCACCGGCGAAGAAATAGGACTCAAGAAAATCGCCGCTTCCATCGACAAAGTGCTGGGAAAATTGCCGAAATTAAAAACGAAAATCGCGCTCGAAACAACAGCCGGCCAGGGCTCGTGTCTTGGTCACACTCTCGAGCAGATCGCCTTCATCATCGACAACGTGAGCCAGCCAGAACGTCTTTGTGTTTGCCTGGATACGGCCCACGTTTTCGCGGCTGGTTACGACATCGGATCCGAATCAGCGACTCAAAAAATGTTTCGCGAGTTCGATCGCGTGATCGGTCGCGGTCGACTGGTCGCGATTCACTTGAACGATTCCAAGGCCGGGCGCGGCTCGCGGGTAGATCGACATGAACACATCGGCCAAGGCAAAATTGGGTTGGAGGCGTTTCGCTTCATCATGCGCAGCCGCCGTTTCGGCAAGATTCCAAAAGTCTTGGAGACACCGAAAGGCAAAGATCTGCGCGAAGACGTCGAGAATTTGAAAACATTGCGCGGGCTAGTCGGTTAGGTGGATCGAGCAGTCCCTTGCTCGATGCTAAATTTGGCGGCGAAGCCTCATTTATTTAACATCGCCCGCAGAGCGGCCGATCCATCGCATCAAATATCGCGCGGCGGACGCGCGAACATTCTATTTGATCAGCCGGATGGCGAGCGGATAACGGTACAATTTGCCTTCGCTTGCTTGAATCGACGCGATGATAACTAGCACGATGTTCAGAATGTGGAGGATGGCGAGGATGAAAAAGCCGATCAAAACCAGGCAGAGCACGGCCGCGATCAGATTGTAAATCAACATCGACAATTGAAAGTTGAGCGACTCTTTGCCGTGCGCGTCGATCTCCGCCGAATCGACACGTTTGGCCAGCCAAACGATCAGCGGCCCAACGATGTGGCCGGCCAGCGGCACGAAAAATCCAACCAGCGCGGTCGCGTGGGCCAGCACGCACCAGGTCCGAGGATCGGACGAAGCAGATGAACTCGGTATTGGTGGTGGTTGATCGATAATCTAGCCTTTCACTCGCAATGTGGAACAAGCGTCTCGCTTGTCGTCAAAGAACGCAAGCCAGAGGCGCGCGCTACCTTAACCTTTCACTCGCTCGATGTGGGCGCCGAGCTCGCTCAATTTCTCATCGAGATGTTCGTAGCCGCGGTCGATATGATAAACGCGACTGACTTCGGTGACGCCGTCCGCTTTCAAGCCTGCCAGCACGAGCGCAGCGGAGGCGCGCAGATCGCTCGCCATCACTGGAGCGCCAAAGAGATGATCGACGCCCTGGATGACCGCAGTCGGGCCCTCAAGATCGACATGCGCGCCCATCCGCTTTAACTCGGCAACATGCATGTAGCGTTGCGGAAAAATGTTCTCCGTGATGACACTGATACCGTCTGTCGTCGAGAGTAGCGCGCACATTTGCGCCTGCATGTCGGTGGGAAAACCTGGATACGGCTCCGTCACCAGCTCGAGTGGTTTGGTCTCACCGTTTGGTGAAACGGAAATCGAGTCGCCTGTCGCTTCAAGCCGAAAACCACAATTCCCAAGGGCGTTCGTGACCGCTTTCACGTGCTCCGGCGTTACGCGCTTTATCGTAATTCCCTTCCCGCAAATCGCGCCCGCGACCAGAAATGTTCCCGCTTCGATCCGATCGGGAATGATGTCGTGCTCGGCGCCATGCAATTCTTTCACCCCTTCGATGATCAAACGGCGCGTGCCGGCGCCCTCTATTTTTGCGCCCATCTTGTTCAAAAAATCTGCAAGATCGACAACTTCAGGTTCCTGCGCCGCGCCTTCGACCACGGTCGTTCCCTCCGCGAGCACCGCCGCCATCATGACGTTATCAGTGCCGAGGACCGTCGGGCCAAATTTCCCGCGCAGGTTGATAACTGCGCCGCACAATTTCGGGGCAAAAACTTTTATGTTGCCGCCTTCCACGCGCACGGCGGCGCCCAGCGCCTCGAACCCTTTCAGATGCAAATCGATGGGTCGGTCGCCAATTACGCATCCGCCGGGCATCGACACGGTCGCTTCTTTACAACGGCCGAGCAACGGCCCGAGCACGCAAACCGAAGCGCGCATTTTGCGCACCACATCGTAGGGCGCAATCGATTCGATCTTTTCCGCCGTTACGCTGACTGTTCCGCTGGCGCGTTCTACCTGCCCGCCGAGGTGGATCAAAATTTGGAGCATGTAATGCGTGTCGCTTAGGTCGGGCACGCGATGAACGATGCACGGTTCACGGGTGAGCAAGGTCGCGGCCAGAATGGGCAGCGAGGAATTTTTCGAACCGCTCACCTTGATCGAACCCGAGAGCGGATGGCCGCCGTGAATAAGAATCTTATCCATACCTGGCAAACAGAAATCGTGTCCTACCTGAATAATCGTTTCTCGAACAAATGTCGCGGTAATTTTTTTCCGCCAATGTCGAAAAAAGCGCCTTGCTCTGGCCCAGGCCGATTTCCAGGGCGAGCAAGCCGCCCGGTCGAAGATGCGGCGGCGCCTGTTCGATCAGCGCACAGATTAGTTCGTCACCTTTGGCGCCGGCGAAGAGGGCGATCTCCGGATCGTGCAGGACCTCACGCGAAAGAAGATGTCGATCTTGCGTGGAGATGTAGGGCAAATTCGCGATGATAAGGTCGAACACTCCATCGACCTCTGCGAGAAGGTTACTTTTCTCGAATTGAATTCGCGCACTCAAACCAAGTCGCTCTGCATTTTTCCGCGCGAGTGCCAGCGCCTCGTCGGAAAGATCGACCGCAACGATTTCCGATTGCGGAAACTTCGCCGCCAAACTCAGCGCGATAACGCCGGCACCAGTTCCAACATCGACAACCTTCGAATCCGCAATCCGCAATTCGCAATCCGCAATTAGAAGCCCCACCAGTTCCTCTGTTTCCGGCCGCGGGACCATCGCGCGCCTGTCGCAGAGAAAGGTATTGCCGCAAAATTCCACCGTGCCGAGCAAATGCTGGAGGGGCTCGCCCCGGCCGCGGCGACGGACCAGCTCGCGCAACATGGCCAGCTCTGTCTCGACGAGATTTCGCTCAAACTCGAGATAAAGCTCCATCCGCGTGCGCCCCAGCACGTGTGCAAGCAGATGCTCAGCGTTCAATCGTGGATTGTCGATCTTGCGCTTCTTAAAATAATCGGTGCTCGATTGCAGCACCTCCAGAACGGTCATCTTAATTTTGGTAGGGACGGATCTCCAAGCCGTCCGACTTATTGTTCCAAAATTCGACCGACGCCCTGGAGGTGCGTCCCTACCTTTAGCATTCCGTTCACGCCGGTTGCGCCGATTCTTTCAAACGCTCTTTCACGTCCGCCACTTGCAGCGCTCGAATCATTTCGCCAAGATCGCCTTCCATCACGCGGTCTAAATTATAGAGCGTCAGTCCGATACGATGATCGGTAATGCGGTTCTGCGGAAAATTATAAGTGCGAATTTTTTCCTCGCGACCACCCGTGCCGATCTGGCCGCGGCGTTGCGCGCTATATTTTTCGGCTTCCTCGCGTTGTTTCCGTTCGAGCAATCGTGCCCGCAAGATCGACAATGCTCTCTCCTTGTTCTTGATCTGGCTGCGCCCATCCTGGCAACGCACAATCGTGCCCGTCGGAATATGCAAAACCTGCACCGCGGAGTCGGTCGTATTCACGCCTTGTCCGCCGGGGCCACCCGCGCGCGAAACTTCGATCCGCAGTTCCTCCGGCCTCAGTTCAAGATCAACATCTTCCGCCTCGGGCAACACCGCCACTGTCGCTGTCGATGTATGAATGCGGCCCTGCGCTTCTGTCGCCGGCACGCGTTGTACGCGATGCACACCGCTCTCGTATCGAAGTTTTCGGAAAACGGATTCGCCCGAGACGCGGAAAATCACTTCCTTCAAGCCGCCTAGCTCCGACGGACTCGATTCGAGATCTTCGGCCTTTAATCCGGCCGCTTCGGCGTAGCGATTGTACATCCGGTAAAGATCGGCCGCGAAAATGGCTGCTTCGCTGCCGCCAGTCCCCGCGCGAATCTCGACAATCGCATCGCGCTCTTCATTTTCGTCGGACGGCAGGAGCGCTATCTGCAATTCGCGCTCAAGATCGACAACTCTTTTCTGCAGATCTGGAATCTCGTCGTCCGCCATGGCCGCGATCTCGACGTCGCGCGAAGTAGCCAGTTCGCGGTTGTCGTCGAGTTGTTTGCGCGCCGCTTCGAGTTCATCCCAGCGCGCGAGCAATTGCTTGATGCCGCCATGTTCGCGCATGATCTCGCCGGCGCGTTTTCGATTATCAAAGAGACGCGGATCGGCGATTTCGCGTTCGAGTTGCTCGAAGCGTTCGCGTTTGCGTTCGATGAGAGAATCAAAATCCATGGCTTGTAGCCGCAGTCGCTGACTGCGATCCGGCCGGGGTCGACGACCCCAGCTACAATTCAGCTAACCTTTTTTGGCGGCGCGCGTGGCCTTGGTGCTGCCGTAGCGCCGGGCAAATTTTTCCACGCGACCGGCGGTGTCGACGAATTTCTGTTCGCCAGTGAAAAACGGATGACAAGCAGCGCAAATCCCGATTTTAATATCACGGCGGGTGGAGCGCGTGTGATAAACCGCGCCACACGCGCAGGCGATATCGGTCTCGTAATACTCTGGATGAATGGCCACTTTCATTTTCAAAAACGAGTGCGGAACTTACGCACGCTGAGCCGTCGGCGCAAGCGATGAAATCGAACGACGCACTGCTGACCGCGTGGGAAAACACGCTCGCACGCGCGAAGGATTCGCCGGCAATTTTCAATACGCTCGGCGAAATCATCCGGGCATTTGCGCAAATTGAAGAAGATGCGCGCAGCTTTGAAGAGAAGATCGACGTGTTCGGCGCGGGCAGCGTCATCGCAGTCCAAACCGGTAACCATGCGGATTGGCCGTCAATCCTGCTGGCGTGTTTACGCAGGCAATTGGTTGTTCTGCCGCTCGAGCAAACAATGAGCGAAGCGCAGCGCGACAAAGCGCTCGACATCTGCAAGGCCATTGGCGTTGTAGCTGCCGCCGTCTCTGGGGGCAGACGTCTTGAAGTCCTGCCGCTGCGGACAGCGCCAGCTACAACTCGCCGGGGGGACAAAGTGCCTTCACTCCTCAAACTAACTTCCGGCACGACGGCCGCGCCGCGCGCCATCCGGTTTCGCAGCGAACAACTGGTGGCCGATTGCGAACAGATTTGTGACACGATGGGAATCACCGGCCAGGACCTTAATTTCGGCGTCATTCCGATTTCCCATTCCTACGGTTTCAGCAATCTGCTCACGCCCCTCATTGCTCGCGGCGTGCCGATCGTGGTAAGCAACGACCGATTGCCGCGCGCGGTACTTGTCGATCTAGCACGCACGAACGCGACGGTTTTCCCCGGGATGCCGGTGTTCTATCAAGCATTTTGCGAGATGGAGGCTATTCCGGAGTTGCCCAAGCTTCGGCTTTGTATTTCAGCCGGCGCGCCGCTCTCCATTGCCGTCGCGAAAAAATTTCGGCAAAAATTTAAACAGCCGATCCATTCGTTTTACGGCGCCTCCGAGTGTGGCGGGATTTGTTACGACCGCGAGGCGACAAATGAGATGGTGGGTTTCGTCGGTCAACCGATGAAAGATGTCGACCTTGAAATTGTCGATCCAGGGGCGGTGGCGAGTCAGGTGCGCGTGCGCAGCCGTGCCATGGGCGACGGTTATTTTCCAGAGGCAGATGAAGAAAAACTCGGTCTCGGATTTTTTCTTCCGGACGATCTGTTAACAAAAGCCGGAAATGGGTTTCGGATTGTTGGCCGTGTCTCCGACCTGATCAATGTCGCCGGGAAAAAGGTGCATCCCGCGGAAGTCGAAGCGCATTTACTGCGCTTTGCCGGCGTACGACAGGCGGTCGTATTTGGCCGTGAATCGGGCTTGCGCCATGAAGAAGTGGCGGCCTGTGTGGTGGTATCTGCGGGTGTGACCGAAGCCGATCTCCAGGAATTTTGCCGGAGTGAGTTGAGCCCGTGGCAGGTCCCAAAACGGATTTTTATCCTCGATGCCCTCCCCGTGAATGAGCGCGGGAAAATCAACCGGCGCGAAGTCGCCCGCCATTTTCGATCGCAAGATTGACAATCAAAGGCAGTGCGGGTGCGGTTTCTTTTCCGCGAGAAAATTCCTTTGCATTTGGTGAGAAGCGGGCATTGCTAAGCAATAAGGTGGCGCATGGCGGAAAGGATCGCTGCTCTAACTTTACGGTAACGTGAACGAGAAGACATCGACGCATCTTGAAAATACATCGCTCAAGGCTAGCCGAGTTCTGGTGCTGGAACCGGACGAACATTTGGTCTCCGCGATTTTGAAGGCATTAAGCGAGGCTGCGCCCGAAGCGGAGGTAGATGTCGCGCACAGCCTGGAAGAAGCGCAGGATCTTGTCCTCGGCGCCAAGCCCGATCTCTTCGTTTTGGATATCGATGCCACATACGACCTCGGTCAGGAATTTCTTTACGACCTGCGCACGAGTCATCCGATGGCGCGGGCGATCGTTCTGACCGCTGTTCACCTGGCTGCTCACCGCGAGCGGGCGGCGGGTCTTGGTGCGATTCATTTTCTCGAAAAACCATTTCCGCACGGCGATTTTGTCGATCTGGCCGGAACGCTGCTGCGGGCTTCGACTCGGCCCGAAAGTGAAAAGTTTCAGGGCACGCTGAGCGATCTGCACATCGCCGACATCATTCAATTGAAATGCATGAGCGGAACGACCGCCGGAATTGAATTCACGGGACCGGGTGACGCAAAAGCGAAGGTTTTTTTCGAAAACGGGCAGGTGCGCCATGCGACTGCGCCAGGCAAGGAAGGGATCGCCGCTTTCAACGAAATTGTTACGTGGAAAGGCGGAAAGATCTCGGAGATCGCAGCCGGTTCAAGCCCGCGCACGATTGATCTGGATTGGCAAGTGTTGCTCATGGAAGCGGTCCGCAGGGTGGACGAAACGGGAGCGGCCTCGGGCGCGGCTCGTTCTCGATCAAAGCGTTCTTCGAGGCCGAAGGTGCTCGTGATCGACGACAGCATGATGTTGTTAAGCTTTGTCGAAGAAGTTTTGGCCGAAGCCGGTTACCAGATCGTGACCGTGACCACTGCAAAGCAAAGCTTGGACTCGAGCATCGCCGACCCGCCGGACCTAATTCTTCTCGATTACATCCTTCCGGACATGAAGGGGGACGAAGTAAGCCGCAAATTACTTGAGAATCCAGCAACGGCCCACATTCCCGTCATCTATATGTCCGGCTTCGGCGCGGACCTCCAGGCCGAAGGCATGACTAGCCGCAACGTCATTGGATTCTTGAATAAACCGTTCACATCGGATTTGCTGATTAAAACCGTGGAAACACACATGCCGAGATTATCTGGTGAACCGGAACCGATCGAAATCGAGAACGGCCCGGGGCCGGGCGAGGTTGTAAATGATGCAGAACCGACAGCCGCCTTGCAGGAAGAAACTGTCTCGCACGAGTCGATCACGTCCGCGGAGGTACCAACTCAAGCCCCAGACTTGTGGAATGAGACGGCGTCGGCGTGGTCGCACCCTGCGGCCGTCGCTCCGATCGACGCTGCTGAGTTTCCAAATGAATCATTCACCGGCGGAATGTATCTTTGCGGTGACACCGGTTTCTTTTCTCTAAACCGGGCATTACAGACGATCGCCAAAGAAAGGCTTACCGGATCGCTTCGTTTATTTTGGGAGAAGGATCCGGTCGAGCTCTTCGTGCAAAATGGCCAAATCGTCCTGGCCACAACGCGCAATCCGGAACTCTATTGTCCCGACGCGCCGATAACGCTCGTTAATGTCGAGACAGATAGAATTGCCGAGGCCCGGTCTCAACAAAGCGTCAATGGCTGCCCGCTTTTTCTCGCCCTTGTCGAGGAGGAGTTGCTTTCGCGCGAGCCAGCAGAACAACTGGTGCAACATTACGGCCAAAAACTTTTCGCCCAGCTTTGGACGGCGCGAAGCGTACGCTTCATGTTCGAGCGAAATGCGGAATTGCCGGGCTATGCCAGCAAAGTTTCCGCGGAACCTGATGTCGACCACTGGTCGCTGGGAAGTTTGCGCTTCATTCAGCCTCACGAACTCGGCGAGCGCGCAAACTTCGATCCAGCTTTAATTCCGGCCTACACAAAAAGCGGCTTCGAGCGTGCTCAAAATCTGAAACTGACCGTCGCGGAAGCCCAGTTTGCTTCGCAATTTAACGGGAGCAGATCGATCCAGCAAATTGCCAAGAATCTGCGGCTCGATTTGAAATTTGCCCGGCTAAACCTCTTCCGCTTCCTTGCACTCGAGATTGTCGAGTGCTGGTCACCAAACATTGTGTCGAAGTCGGAAGACAAAAGCATCTTCCTGCGGTTGAAACGCTCGATCGGCCTCGGCAATTAGCGTCACCGTCGGTCGAGACGGTGGATCATGAAAAAAAAGGTTTTGGTCGTCGATATCGGCGGAACGCATGTGAAGCTTCTTATGTCGCCGCGCGATCGGCGCATGTTTGATTCCGGCTCAACCATGCGACCAAAAGAATTAGTCGCGCAAATTAAAAGGAACGCGGCGAGCTGGAGTTTCGCAGCGATCTCGATCGGCTTTCCAGCGCCAGTGCGGAGCGGCCGGATTGTTAGAGAGCCAAAGCATTTGGGCAAAGGCTGGGTGGGATTCAATTTTCGTCAGGTACTCGGTAAACCGGTGCACGTGATCAATGACGCCGCCATGCAGGCGTTGGGCAGCTATCATGGTGGACGCATGTTGTTCCTCGGACTCGGCACTGGACTTGGCTCCGCCCTCGTCTGGGAAAAAACATTGCTCCCGCTCGAGCTGGGCGACCTGCCTTATCGCGACCGAGGCGTCATTGAAAACTATCTGGGCATTCCTGGCCTGGAACTGTTAGAAGTGGAGACGCGAAGTAATTTTTGGTGTCACACAACTGAAGTCGTCCTTCATCGCCGATTACGTCGTGCTCGGCGGAGGCAATGCAGCCCGCTTCGATACGCTTCCCAAAGGAATCGAACACGGACAGAACGAAAACGCCTTTCTCGGTGGCAAACGTTTGTGGGAAATGGACTTCCGCACCGGTAAAAAGAAGTGGCGCGTCCTTTGATCGCTCCCAAGATCGGCATCGTGCCAGGGAGGGGACTCGAACCCCTAAGGATTGCTCCACCAGATCCTAAGTCTGACGCGTCTGCCAATTTCGCCACCCTGGCGATGGAATTTTAGACTGTAGATTTCAGATTTTCGATTGCAACAAATTCGCCTCTTCGGGATCGCGACCGGGGTGGAGCGTTGAGAGGATTGAAGTGAGGGTGCCGTCTCGGCAGTTGAGATTCGGCGTTGCGTTGTCAGAGAAACCGCGAAACTGCCGAGCCACTCCCGGGCAATTACGAGCTTCCGATCCAAATCCCAGCAAGAAACACCAACACTCATTAACGTTTCGCATCCACGATACTATTACAGGGCCGGCTCCGCCGTTAGCGGTGGCGCGGATTGGGTTGGTGCGGGTGCGGGAGTTTTGCCGCGGCGCTCTTTGAACCACATGATCACGACGTAAAACACGGGCGTAAGAAAAAGGCCGAAGCCGGTTACGCCGAGCATTCCGAAGAAGACAGCGGTGCCGAGCGCTTGGCGCATTTCTGCGCCGGCGCCTTTGCTCAGAACAAGTGGGAGGACACCAAAAATGAAAGCAAATGAAGTCATAAGAATTGGTCTCAGCCGCAGGCGACCGGCTTCAACTGCTGCGGTGAAACGGTCCTTTTGATCTCGGTCCTGGATTTGTTTCGCAAACTCGACGATGAGGATGGCGTTTTTACAGGCGAGCCCGACCAGCACGACAAAACCGATCTGGGTGAAGATGTTGTTCTCCATCGAGCGCAGCCAAACACCGTAGATCGAGCTGAACAGACACATCGGAACGATGAGAATAATCGCGAGCGGCAATGACCAACTTTCATAAAGCGCCGAGAGCAGAAGAAAAACGAAGAGAACGCAGAGCGGGAAAATGTAAATCGCGCTGTTGCCGGCGAGCCTTTGTTGGAGTGCGATCTCTGTCCATTCCGTGGTGAAGCTCGTGGGCAAAATCTCTTTGGCGAGACGCTCAACAGCTGCCAACGCGTTGCCAGTGCTCGCGCCCGGCGCCGGCTGACCACTGAGGTCGGCCGCGGTGAACATGTTGTAGCGTGTAATCTTGTCGGCGCCGCTTACTTCCTGCACTGTCGCCACCGATCCGAGCGGAACAATCCCGCCCGAATTATTTCGCGTCTTAAGCAGGCGGATGTCGTCGGGACTCAGGCGGAATTGCGAGTCGGCCTGGGCCGTGACGCGATAGGTGCGACCAAAGAGTGTGAGATCGTTCACATATGTCGATCCAAGATAAGTCTGGAGTGTGCCGAAAATATTGCTCAGCGGCACATTCATGCTCTTCGCTTTGACCCGATCGACGTCGAGCCAAAGCTGCGGAACGTTCGCACGAAAGGTCGTCAGGTTGTTCGCCAAGCCGGGCGTTTGATTTGCCTTCACCATCATGGCGAAAGCTTGCGTTTGTAGTTCATCGAGACCGGCGTTGCCGCGATCTTGAATAAAAAGCTTATAACCACCGGCGTTGCCAATGCCGGCCACTGGCGGTGGCGGAAAGGCAATGACAAGAGCCTCGGGAATCTCGGCGCGAACGCGCGCGTTCATCTTCGCCAGAATCGCCGGCATTCCCTGGTCGCGCGTGTTTCGCTCCGAAAATTCCTTAAAAGGCAGAAAGACGGCCGCAGTGTTCGGTTGATTGCCGCCGAAGAGATTGAATCCAGCGAACTCGACTGTGTTAAGTACGCCGGGAGTTTCGTGCGCGATCTTCGAAATCTTGTCCACCACCGCTTGGGTACGATCGAGCGAAGCCGCGTCGGGTAATTGAGCAAAAACGACAGCGTAGCCGCGGTCCTGTGTGGGGAGAAAGCCGCCCGGCACAACTTTGAAACCGAGACCGGTCAGGCCAAGTAAACCGGCGTAGATGAACAGAATGATGACAGCCAGTCGGACAAGGCGCGCGATGGTGTTGCCGTATGCGTTCGAGCTCCAGGCAAACGTTCTGTTGAATCCTCTAAAGAGCCATCCCAACAGGCCGTCGAGTATGCGTTGAAATGAATCCTTCTCCGCGCCACGCGGCCGGAGCAGAAGCGTGGCGAGCGCCGGTGAAAGCGTTAACGAGTTGAGCGCGGAGATCGCGGTCGAAACCGCAATGGTAAGCGCGAATTGTCGAAAAAATGTTCCTGTGATGCCGCTGATGAACGCGGTCGGGATAAAAACTGAGCAAAGCACGAGCGCAATCGCGACTAATGCTCCGCCGACTTCGGTCATGGCTTTGCGCGCCGCGTCACGCGGGCTCAGACCATCTTCGATGTGGTGTTCGATGGCTTCGACGACTACGATCGCGTCGTCGACCACGATGCCGAAAAGCGAGAGGTTGTTGATCGAGAATCCGAAGCCTTTCATCGCCGCGAACGTGCCGATTAACGAAACGGGGATCGCGATAAGAGGGATGATTGCCGCGCGCCAGGTTTGGAGAAAGATCAGGACGACGAGAACGACCAGCGCGATTGCTTCGAAAAGTGTCTTCTGCACTTCGTGAATTGACTCGCGGACAGATACTGTCGGGTCGTAGACAATTGTGTAGTCGAGCCCGCTGGGGAAGCGCTGTTTCAGCTCAGTCATTTTCTTCCGCACGGCGTCGGAGGTGGCGAGTGCGTTCGAGCCCGGGAGCTGGTAAATGGCAATCGCGGTCGCAGGTTTCCCGCCGAGCTGACTGTTGACCGTGTAGTCGCGAGCAGCGAGTTCAACCCGCGCGATATCGCGCACGCGAGTGACTTGTCCGTTCGCGCCAGTCTTAACTATTATTTCGCCGAACTCCTTTTCGTCTGTGAGCCGGCCTTGGGTGCTGACGGTGTATTGAAATGCGGTTGCGCCCTTTGACACCGGCGGCGCGCCGATGATTCCCGCTGCGACTTGCACATTCTGCTCCTGCAGCGCTTGCACGACATCCTGCGCCGTCAGATCGCGCGCCGCGGTCTTGTTAGGATCGAGCCATATCCGCATAGAATATTCGC
>QHRC01000075.1:0-3332 GCA_003219995.1 Verrucomicrobiota bacterium | reverse complement strand
TCGCCCACGCCATCGACGCGCGCGAGTTCGTCGCGAATCTGGAGCAGCGCGTAATTGCTGGTGAACAGCGAATCAAGCGACCCGTCCGGCGAAACGAGGTGCACGACCATGGTGATATCGGGCGACTGCTTTTTCGTCGTCACGCCGATGCGCTGCACGTCGGGCGGAAGCACGGGAATCGCGATGGCCACGCGATTTTGCACCAGCACCTGCGCCGTGTCGAGATTGGTGCCGAGCTTGAACGTGATGCTCAGCGTCATGTTGCCGTCGCTGGTGCTCTGCGAAGACATGTAGAGCATGTTCTCAACGCCATTGACCTGCTGTTCGATCGGCGTCGCTACCGTTTCCGATACGACTTTCGCGTTTGCGCCGGGATAGTTGGTCGTGACTTGGATCGTTGGTGGCGCGATGTTCGGATATTGCGCGATTGGAAGGGTCGAAAGCGCGATGACGCCAACGAGCGTGATGACAATACTGATCACGCCGGCAAAGATCGGCCGGTCGATGAAAAAGTGCGGAAAGTTCATTCCAATGCGGAAGTCGGAGTGCCGAATGCGGAATTGGGAGCGCGGTTCCGACGCGCGGTTTTGATGGAGGTGACGGTAATCGCAACGATCTCATCGGCTTCCTTTTTGATAGCCGGGAGCTTCGCGACAGAGACGAGGTCAGATTCTTCGAGCAACTCGAGCCAGAACAAAGTTTCGTCAGCTTCTTCTTCCACGATGCCCATCTTGGCGATGAAGTCCGATGTCGATCTTGTGCGGCACGCAGCGCGGTAGTTTGCCGCGACAGATGTGCCTGACCGTACGATCTGCGATGCAAGCGCACGACCTGCGGTTGTCTTCGGCACAGCATCAGCAAGCTTCAAAACGCGAAGGGCAAACGCCTTCGTCCGATTTTTGAGATCAAGCTCGCTCATTACTTTCGGTTATTCCGCATTCCGAATTCCGCATTCCGCATTCTATTTCTCCGGCACAGGTGTAACTTTCATTCCCGGTTGCAACATTTGCAGACGCGTGGAAACAACTTTCTCACCGTCCTTAAGCCCGCTCTTCACGATGCGTTTGCCTTCGAAGATGGTTCCGGTCTCAAGGGTACGGCGCTCGATCGTATTATCGGATTTCACAACGAACGCGTATTTCAAGCCTTGCTGTGAGCTGATCACTTTGTCGGCAATGAGAGCGCCCCGATAAGGCGTCGCTCCGAGAATCCGCACGCGCACAAAGAGACCCGGGGTGATGAAAGCAGGGTTCCAGTTTTTTAAAACCACGCGCGCCCGCACGGTGCCTGTGCTGGAATCGAGACGATTATCGACGAAATCGATGGTGCCTTCATGCGGAAAGTCCGTCTCGTTTCCCAGTTCGACCCAGGCCGGGATCTTCGCCGTGCGCGCGCTTACGCGTTTTCCCTCGGCACTGAGCTTTACATATTTGAGCACCGCGTTTTCGTCGGCGTCGACCTTCGCATAAATCGGATCGACCGAGACCACCGTAGTCAGCACGCTCTCCGGACCCGGACCTGGCTGAACGAGGTTACCTAGCGTGATCCGCGCGTCGCTGACGCGGCCGTCGATTGGCGATTTGACTTGTGTGAACTCGAGATTGAGCGCGGCGGAATTCTTGGCCGCTTCGGCCGAGCGCGCGGCAGCAGAAGAACCAGCTTTCTGGTCAAACTCACTTGCTGAGATGGTGTTCTTAGCCCGCAGCTCCTTGGCGCGGTCGAGTTCGATTTGCGAAAGTTTCAGCTGCGCCTGCATGCGCTCGAACTCGGCTGATGCTCGATCAAAGTCCGCCTGGTAAGGACGGGGATCGATCACGTAAAGCAGATCATCCTTCTTGATGATGGCGCCAGCTTGGAACCGGATCTCAGTAATGTAACCGGACACGCGCGGTCGGATTTCCACTGACTCAACCGCTTCCAATCGCCCGGTAAATTCATCCCATTCGTTCACCTCTTTCTCGATCGCGGTAACGACATTGACCGGTAGCGGAGGTTGCTGCTGCGCGGTATTTTTTTTGCATCCAACTGCGGTCAAGAGGATTGAGAAGATTCCAACGCCAATAAAAAAGTTCTTCATCGCTGCGGATTCTCAAGCAACTGCTTGAACTTCTGAAGGCTAGCCGAGAAACAGCAAAACCAGCAATCCGGAAATCCAGACAATTAACGGACGCAATACAGCCAACCAAAACAGGAACGATCTCCGGAAAGAGAAGGTTGCGATTTGCGCTTGGGCTGTTTCTCCCTAACATTCCCCCTCCCTTAACGGAAAAACTATGGCGGACGTTGCGAACAAATATCCCGAGAACGTTCCGGGCAAATACTATGTTGATGAGCAGTGTATCGACTGCGATTTGTGCCGCGAGACTGCGCCCGCCAATTTTAAACGTAACGATGACGGCGGCCACTCCTACGTTTATAAGCAGGCCGAATCCCCGGAAGAGGAAGCGCTCTGCAAAGAAGCAATGGAAGGTTGTCCCGTCGAAGCTATTGGCAACGACGGCGCCTAAGATCGACAATCGCTGCTGAATTCTGTCGCGGCTGTCGGCACCTGCCCTGAGCGCAGCCGAAGGGGCGATCCACTCAGCTTTTAGCAGCGGGCGCCGTTGGAGTTGCCGCAGCAGCTGCCGCTGCCTTCTTTTTCGCAGCAGCTTCAGCGGCTTCGGTGAGTTTGCGATCGACCTCAGCGGCTTCGGTTGGACAGATTCTGTGGTAATAATCGTTCGACTTTGCCAGGTCGCCTTTGCGCATAAGCAGCGCATCGAATCGCTCGCGACGGCTCAGTTCGAATTCCTTGTCCATCTTGATTGCCTCGAACGGGCAGACCTCGACGCAGATCTGGCAACTCATGCAGACGGAGATGTCGATGTCGAAGACCGCCGGATAAAACTGCGGCTTGCCCATGTAATCGGGCTTCTTGTCTTCGCTCTTAATAATATAGATGCACTGCGGCGGGCATTCCTTTTCGCAAATCTTGCACGCCACGCAGCGCAAACCGGCATGCGGATCGTCGCCGTCGTAGGGGAGGAAGGGAAAGTTGCGATAGTTCTCGGTGAGCGGAATGCGTTCCTCCGGATACTGCACCGTGATTAAACGGTCCTTCTCGAAATAACTTCCGACGAAGTTCCGCGCCGTGACGGCCATTCCCTTGAGTATGCCTGAGCCGATCATGCTTATGTTTTCATCGATCTACTTCTCCCATCACGATATCGACGCTGCCGAGAATCACCATCACGTCGGCGACAGTGTGACCAAGACAAAGATCTTCCAGAACGGTCAGATTGATGAAACTCGGCGGGCGAACGCGATAACGGTAGGGGTTCGTCCCGCCGTCG
>QHRC01000192.1:3459-3667 GCA_003219995.1 Verrucomicrobiota bacterium | reverse complement strand
TTGAACTTCACTGGATTGTATCGCCACCCTAACAGCAATCTGGATTTCGCGACCTACCGCGTCTATGACCCTAACCTCGGCAGATGGATTAGTCGGGATCCAATTGAGGAAGATGGTGGAATCAACCTTTACGAGTATGTTGGGAGCAACCCACTTAGCAGGATCGATCCTTTTGGCTTGGTTTGTTACAATCCATTTAGCTGTAACT
>QHRC01000192.1:0-3395 GCA_003219995.1 Verrucomicrobiota bacterium | reverse complement strand
ATTGGATTAGGAGTGGCAGTAAAACCCAAGGTCGGTCCGCTAAAATGCAAAATAGGCGCTGACTACACTTTGACCACGAACTATAACTCTGAAAAGGGAGTGGAGAATCTATATCGGGCTTTGCCGGAGGTGGAATTGCATTAGGAATCTATGAGCTTGGATTAAAAGGAGAATTTGAATCCGGCTATTATGAAACCGGGGACACAATGACACTGGTAGACACACACGATACGACGGTCGGTTTAGAACGGAAGGGAGCTGGCGTCGACTCTAATGGTAAAATAGGTCTAGATCTCACGATAGCTGTGGTTCGCGGATCAGTAGAAATAGATCTTTCTACTATCTGGAAAGGAATTACCGAATAAATGAAAAAGGTTGTCTTCGTTCACATAGCGGCGTTTGTAGGAATGCTTATTCTAATGTTTGCCTTGTATATTCGCGTTGATTTAAGCCACAACACATGGAAACGAGCGCCCATTGCCCTTGAGGTCATCTTAGATATGTTCGGGTTTTTGTTTTTAATTACGGCATTGCTACTTTGGCTGTGGGCGTGGTGTGTTTTAATAAAGCACTGGAATACGCAGACGACCGAAAGGAACCTAATCGGTCTGGCGGCTCTGCTTATCGGAAACATTTTGGGAGCATACTTTGTACTGTATGTACATAACAGGGATGTACTGAGACATCGTGTAGGGTAAAATGGTGCGACCCAAATTGAGGGCGCAAGCCGCACGTTTGAATGGGACGGGGCCAACCGCTTGACGGCAGTCAATTACACCGGAACAACCAAGCGAAGTGAATTCAGCTATGATGGATTAAGCCGGATGTCCAAGATTGTGGAAAAGAACGGGTCAACGATCACGGCAACGCGGAAATTTGTTTGGTGCGGCAAGGGAAATGTGGAAATGGGGTCAAATCTAAACATTTGACATTGGTGGGAGGGTTTTGATAGAGACGGTGCTAATGGCGCGTCCGCTTCGGGTCGAATTTGAGGAGGCGATTTATCACCTCTGCGGGCGTGGCAACGCGCGGCAGGCAATTTTTCGGGATGATCCGGATCGGGCGCGCTTTGTTGAGATGTTGGAAAGATCGGCGCAGCGATTTGACGTGGCGATTTTCTGCTTTGTGCTGATGGGAAACCATTTTCATTTAGTTGCGCAAACGCATCGGCCGAATCTCGGGCGCTGGATGCATTGGCTGCTGGTTTCCTACACGGTTTTCTTTAACCGCCGGCACCACTCGAGCGGGCACCTCTTTCAGGGACGGTACAAGAGTTTTCTTGTCCAAGAGGGCGAGTATCTGCTGAGTCTGAGCCGTTATGTGCATCTCAATCCGGTGCGCGGCGTGAGTTTGGGAAGGGGTGATCCCAGTCAACGGCGGGCGCGATTGCGCCGTTTCAAATGGAGTAGTTATCCCGGATATGCCGGCTTAAGCAGGCCATTTCCCTTTGTGAAGGACGAGATGGTTCTAGGCGAACTGGGAGGAGCGAAACGGTCGGAGCGGCTGCGCTATCGGCGTTTTGTCGAAGAAGGGCTTTTACGCGAGATCGAAAATCCTTTTGCAGCGGTGCGCTGGCAGGCAGCGCTCGGCGACGAATCGTTTATCCAAAAACTGCGCGATCGCGTGAAGGGTTTACACAAAGAGCGGCGCGAGATCACTTCCTTGCGACGAGTGGCGCACAAGGCTGAGCCACACGCGATTTTGCAAAGAGTAGCCAAGAAATACAAGCTCGATGCGAGACAATTAGCCGAACGCGGTGGGCGCGGGTTACGGGCTCGCAATGTGGCGATGTGGATGATCTGGGAAAGCGGAGGCCAATCGCTGCGTGAGATCGGAGAAATTTTCGGCGGCATCGACTATGCGGCCGTCGGGCAGCGAATCCGGCGCACCCGCTTGCAGTACAACTCTAAAGCCGCTCATAAACTCATTGAAGAAATGTCAAATGTTTAGATTTGACCCCATTTTCCCCATTTTCAGACTTTGTCAGCAGTTATCTCAGCTACGCAAATTACCTATTGCTAGTAGATTACGGTGGAAGCTTCGTCCTCTCACGTCATCAGGAATCTGCCCATTTTTATGCAGCCGGGTGACACAACGGGTGACACAAAATTCACAGACCGTCTTGGCTACACGCCCGGCCTACGATCGCGCGCGACTACTCCAGGGCAAATTACTTGTGTATTGTTTCCGGCTCCGGTTCCGAAAGAAGTTTTGAAACTTTTTCTCCGCTTTGATGAAATACGCAGGGGCGAAGAGTCAGCTAATTTGCGAGGTAGCAGCTGGACGGTGAAAATAATGCAAAAAAACCGAAAGATTTACGGCCGCTTTCAAGGTCAGAAACGATTTGCTCACGCCGGGTTATGGAATTGATCGCGCGAAATCGTCCACCCTACTATCCATCGACCGAAGCGGAGTCCTCCGCCGATACGTCGCCTAACAAAAAGCCCACGTCTGCTCATTCGCAGAACAGCGCAACCACAGAACAATTATGAGCAAGCAAAACCCGCATCGTCTTGACCTCGACTACACTATCACGCGCCGAAAGTTTCTCGGTACGACCGCTTTGGGCGGCGCAGCATTACTAAGCGGAGGGCTTACTTCGCTTGTTCAGCGCTCTGCTTCGGCCGCGGGCGGTTTTGACTTTATTGAAAAAAGTATTTCTGAGCTTCAGGATGCCATGGCGTCCGGGCAACTGACAAGCCAGCAGCTGACTCAGAGCTACATCAGACGCATCCAATCGCTTAATCCGCTCTTGCACTCAGTAATCGAGGTAAATCCCAATGCAATTGTGATCGCCTCTCAGCTCGATAACGAACGCCGCCGCGGACAGATTCGTGGTCCGCTCCATGGCATCCCGCTTCTCGTCAAGGACAACATCGCAACTGATGACCAAATGCAGACCACAGCAGGATCACTCGCGATCTATGGCAACCATGTGCCGGCGGACGCGGTTATCATTCGGCAATTGAGGGCAGCCGGCGCCATAATTCTTGGCAAATCGAATCTCGGCGAATGGGCAAATTTCCGGGACGATGAGGCTGAGACCTATCCTCTAGCAGTCGGTTGGAGCGCGCGCGGTGGGAGTACAAACAATGCCTACGACTTGAGTTACACATCGTGGGGCTCAAGCTCTGGTTCCGCTAATGGTGCTGCGGCGAATCTCTGCGCGGCGGCGATCGGTACGGAGACCGATGGATCAATCACTGGACCGTCGGCCGTTGAAAACATCGTCGGTCTGAAGCCGACACTCGGTCTTGTATCGCAAGACGGAATCATTCCGATCGCTCACGAGCAGGACACGGCTGGACCGATGGCGCGCAGCGTCACTGATGTCGCGATCCTGCTTGGAGTGTTGCAGTCGCCGTTTGGTGAAGTGCTTGGACATCAGTTGCCCA
>QHRC01000191.1 GCA_003219995.1 Verrucomicrobiota bacterium | reverse complement strand
GCCAGCCTTCTGCTTCATCCGTCCGTCGGCATGACCCGACCCGGCGATGTAGACTACTTCACGCGTGTCCGTTGCTACCAGCTGCTTGCCTCCAAGTATCCGCGCGGCACGGTCAAGCTGGCCTTATTGCCGCTAGCCATGCGCATGGGCGGACCGCGGGAAGCGATCTGGCACGCGATCATTCGAAAAAATCACGGCTGCTCGCATTTTATTGTCGGCCGCGATCACGCGGGGCCAGGCAACGATGCCGATGGCAAGCCGTTCTACGGACCGTACGAAGCGCAGGAGTTGTTCCGCAAACACGAAGCCGAGATTGGTGTCGAGATGGTGCCCTTCCAGATGATGGTCTATGTCGAAGACCGGGATAAATATTTCCCCGAAAACGAAGTGCCCCCGGACTCGCGTGTGCTCAATCTCTCGGGCACACAATTGCGACGACGGCTCAATGACGGCCGCGAGATTCCGGCCTGGTTCACCTTTCCCGAAATCGCACGCGAACTGCGGCGTACCTTTCCGCCGCGGCACAAACAAGGGTTGACTGTGTTTTTTACCGGTCTTTCCGGCGCAGGTAAATCGACGATCGCCAACGTGCTCATGATTAAGTTCCTCGAAATGGGCGGCCGGCCGGTGACACTGCTCGACGGCGATCTCGTGCGCAAACATCTCTCTTCAGAGCTCGGTTTTTCGAAGGAACACCGCGACATCAACATTCGCCGCATCGGCTACGTTGCCTCCGAAATCACGAAAAACGGCGGTATTGCCATCTGCGCGCCGATTGCGCCCTACGATTCCACGCGCAAGGACGTGCGGGAAATGATCGAGCCATTTGGCGGCTTCATCCTGGTGCACCTTTCCACGTCGGTAGAAGTTTGCGAGCAGCGCGACCGAAAAGGCCTCTACGCGAAAGCCCGTGCCGGGACCTTGAAGGAATTCACCGGAATATCGGATCCCTACGAAGAGCCGACTGACGCCGAAGTGACGGTGGACACAGCGGAGCTGTCACCCGAGGAAGCCGCCCAAGAGATCATTTTGCATTTGGAACGGGAAGGCTTCGTCGGAATCAACGGCGCGGCGCCTGATTCAAACTCCACGTAGCTGCAGGCCGTCGGCACCGAGTCGGTTTAAGCTGTTTTTGGCATATTGGCTGGTGTTCTCAACGGCGAACAAGTCCCCAGTCCTGTTCCTGATTGAGATGACGGACCGCCAGAGTGTCGATCGGTTAATGACGACAATGCTCGAGGCGTTGCTGCCGCGACTGAAGCCGGAGCAACAGGGCGAATAGAGGCCGGCTGGAGGTGGATCGCCTTCTCGGAACGCGACGTTAAGCTAGTTGTCCCGAGGGCACGAAACGCTTCATTAGCAACGCGCCCGGAGCTCGCGTTCCACATTGCCTAACGAGCGAGTTGTCGATCTTATGATTCGTGCCGCCTGCACAAGCGACGCAGCCGCACTCGCGGGGCTGATGTGTGAGCTTGGCTACCAGACGAGCGAGTCAGAGATGCAGTCGCGCCTGGAGAAGATCCTGCCTGACCCGCATTACTGCACATTGGTGGCGGTGGCGGAGGACAGGGTGTGCGGGATGATCGGCACGTTCGCGTGCTACAGTTTTGAGCATAATGATCCCGGCGGACGAATTCTTGCGCTGGTTGTGGCAAAGGCTTCGCGTCGCAGCAGTATTGGCCGCCGATTGGTGGCGGCTGCGGAAAACGATTTTGTGCAGAGAAACATCACCCGCATCGCCGTGAACACACGCTTCGACCGCAAAGATGCGCACCAGTTTTACGAAAGTCTCGGCTACATCCGAAACGGGTTCCGATTTGTGAAGAATCTCGCCGCGGCCGGTCAGTAATTGGCGAGCGGAGCGCTTACCCGACAAGGGCCGGTTAGATCGGCATCTACTGAATCAAGCGACGCGCGTCGCGAGACGACCGTCCTCGAGGTGCTCGCCGAAATTCACATGACTCGGATTAATGACATCATGGACGATTTTGCCAAGATCGGCGGCTTCGTATGGCTTGGCGATGACACCGCGGAAGCCGAAGTCTTGATAGTGGCTCATGGTTGCGTCGGTCGCGTAACCACTGGAGACGATTGCGTTCACAGTCGGGTCGATCTCGATTAATTTTTTCAAAGCCTCTTTTCCGGCCATGCCGCCGGGAAGAGTAAGATCGAGAATTACGGCATCGAAGCGTTCACCGGCTTCGAGTTTCTCGCGATAAAGATTGACGCCCTCGAGAGCAGTTTCGGCCTCCATCACTTCGTAACCAAGATGGGCGAGGGTAAAATGGACCAATGTCCGAATGGCTTCCTCGTCATCAACCACCAGCACGCGGCCGCTGCCGTTAACTGCCGGAGTAGTAATTCCCGGCGATTCGGCGGGCATTTCCTCACAGCGGGCAGCGGGAAGGCTAAAAAGCCAGGCGCCGCTTCGGCGAAAGAAGCTGAAAAGCTCCCGTTTCTCCTTTGCGTTATTATTTTGAGGCGGTTCGGACGGACCCATATAATTTTTACAAGAGCACGTGTTCTGCCAATCCGAACTTCCCCGTGCCGAATAACTCCGGCGGGTGTTATGAAGCAATCTCAGTACCGCACTCGGACGAGAAATAGACCTTCGGCCGGAGCAGCGAAACGCGCCCCTCCAGGTCGACCGGACGCCAACCGGCCCGCAATCTCCTCAATCGATAATTTGCCAAGCGCGCAACGCACGAGTGAGCCGACGATCAGCCGAACCATTTTGTAAAGAAAGCCGTCGCCATCGAACTCGATCGTGACGCAAGAACCTTTGCGACACACTTGCAATTGTCCGGACGGTGCTGTCTTCCCGTTTCCCGCGATTCGCCGCGAATCCCGCGAAATCGTGCCTACCGGAGAAATAATTCGCTGCCGTCTTTAGAACTTCGAAATCGAGCGGCGCGGCTACATGCCAGGCGCGCCCGAATTCCAAGGGCGGCAGCACCGCAGCGGACCAGATTCTATAGCGATAGACTTTTCCTTTAGCAGAAAAACGCGCATGGAAGAGCTTCGGCACATGCTGGCATCGAAGCACGCGGATGGTGGCCGGCAATCGCGAGTTGAGCGCGCCGGTCCAACGCACGGCCGATAAATTATTGTTGGCAAGATCGACATGTGCGCATTGCGCGAGCGCGTGAACTCCGGCGTCGGTCCGACCAGCGCCGTGGACCCGAACGCGCCTACGATCGACTCGCGCGAAGGCGCGCTCGAGATGATCCTGAATCGTGTTGCGATGAGACTGGCTCTGCCATCCCGCAAACTCGCTTCCGTCGTACGCAATGATCAATTTCAAACGCCGCGACATTTCTGTTTACCGCGACGTTTTTCAACATTTGCCGATTCCTGGCGCCAATCGAGATAGCCCTGCAGAATCATCTGAGCCGCTACCTGATCGACATAGCCGCGAGTGGCGCGCGTTTTCTTTCCCGCTTCTCGCAACGTCCGGTTGGCCGCCACAGTCGTCAGCCGCTCATCCCATGTGACGACCGCGCAGGGCAGATTTGCCCGGAGCTTTTCTATGAAGTGAAGTGTTTCAATCGCGGCAGCACCGATCGTGCCTTTCATCTGGCGCGGAATTCCCACCACGACATGATCTACCTTTCTTTCGCGAACAATCTCCGCCACTCGCCCTGCGGCCCGCTCATTCGCTGGGATCGTCTCGAGTGGATGCGCCAGCAGCAGCAATTCATCGGAGATCGCCGTTCCGATGCGCGCGCGACCAAAGTCGATTCCTAAAATTGGATTTGTTGCCCGCAATCCGGTCATTGGAGTTCGGGCGGAAGCTTGCTAATCAAATCCTTGATCTTTTCGGCTTGATGACGGTGACAAACCAGGACGGCGTCGCCCGTTCGCACGACGATGAGATTGTGCACTCCAAGCAACGCGATAGTTGTCCCCTCCTCATCGAAAATAATGTTGTTACTGGAATCAACCGCCGTGACCCCGCAGTTAGCGGCGTTTCCATGCTCATCGTTTTTGAAATAATTAGCAACTGCTCTCCAGCTCCCGATATCGTCCCAATCGAAGCTGGCTTCGACAACAAGAACGCGATCCGCTTTCTCCATGATTGCGTAATCGAAGGAGATCCGCGGCAGTTTACTGAAACGCTCGCGCAATACTCTTTCAAAGTTGCCGGGCGCGCGAAGCTGGGAAATGAAATCCGCCAGCTCCGGCGCATGGCGATTGAACTCGCTCAACACTGTCGGCACCGACCAGACGAACATTCCGGCATTCCAACGAAAGTTGCCTTTCCGCAAAAATGACTCGGCAAGATCGACATTGGGTTTTTCGCGAAAGCGTAGCACTCGATGGATTGCACCTTTACTGTTACGTTTCCGCAAACGAACGGGCTCGCCCTGCTCGATATAGCCGAAACCCGGGCAGGCCCATGTCGGTTTGATTCCGATCGTGACCAGCTCACCTGTCTCTTCCGCAGTCTCCGCGGCTAAAGCCAATGTTTCTTGAAACGCCGCTTGATCGGCGATGACATGATCGGCCGGCAACACAAGCATGGTCGCGGCGTGATCGCGCGCGGCAACCCAACCGGCACCGAGCGCTACCGCCGCAGCCGTATCGCGCTTCGTCGGCTCCGCCACAATATTTTCCCTGGGAAAACCGGCCAGCAGCTTGCGAACAGCCGTTTCCTGTTCCGTATTGGTCAGGATCAGAATGCGGTCTTGGGGAACGAGGCCATCGAGTCTCGCCACAGTTTCCTCGAGCAGCACTCTTTTAGATACGAGCCGAAGCAATTGTTTTGGACGACTGCGCCGGCTCAGCGGCCAAAAGCGTTCGCCGCTTCCGCCGGCCAGAATGAGCGCATAGATCGGATTGGACATGTCGAGGCAAAAAAATAAGGTCCACCCAGGCCGCAGGGATTTTCCCGTTTCTTTTTCCAAAACGAGACGTATAGGATACGCGATGCCTCTCCTCTTATCCATTCCAAAAACCCCCGAACAGCTTCCGCTCGATAGTTTGCTTGTCCTGACCCGCACTGCATTTGGCCTTGGGCTTGGAATGTTGATGGCGGACAAAATCAAGCGTCCCGTCCGGCAGGCAGCCGCCATTATCCTTGTTTCCGTCGGTGCGCTGGCGGCCGTACCGCTCCTGGTCAAAGTCGCGCTCGAGCGGATCAATCGCCCGGAATCGGAACGGGGGAGCCGTGCTCGCCTGCGCTCCATTCGCGATGATTCCGGTTATTCATCGGACAGAGACATTTACTGACGGGCATTTGTAGTCGCTTCGCTCTGCGGAGCGCAGCACGCGGGTTGCAAAGACGCATGGATCGTGTCGCTCAGAGACCGACGGCTACATACGCTTGATTCAATCCATTAGGCGGATTAAGCGTCCTTCGCGCTATGTCCCGTAGATCGACTTCTTCCAGTGAATCGTCGCGCGATCGATGCGCCGAAATTTTGAAGGAAGAAGCCATTCTCCGCGAAGGCGGCGGTAAAAGCGGGCACGAGCGTCAACGCAAGATGGGCCGGTTGCCGGCGCGAGAGCGCATCGGCCATCTTCTCGACAAAGAATCCTCGTTTTTCGAAGTAGGGCTTTGGGCGGCCTACAAAATGTATTCGGAATGGGGGAACGTCCCGGCCGCTGGTTGCGTGGCCGGTATCGGAAGCGTCGTCGGAATTCCCTGCATGATCATTGCCAACGATGCCAGCGTGAAAGCGGGGGCGTTCTTTCCGCAAACCGTCAAGAAACTGATTCGCGCGCAGCGAATCGCGTTCGAATGCTCGCTGCCCATCATCTACCTCGTTGATTCCGCCGGCGTTTTCCTGCCGTTGCAGGACGAGATTTTTCCGGATGAAGATGATTTCGGGCGCATCTTTCGCAATAACTCCATTATCTCCGCAGCGGGTGTCCCGCTGGGAAACTGCGTGGCCGGCGGAGCTTATCTCCCGGTCCTTTGCGACAAAATCCTGATGACAAAGGGAAGCGGTTTGTATCTGGCCGGCCCGTCGCTCGTGAAAGCGGCCATTGGCCAGATCGTCGATGCCGAAGAGCTCGGCGGCGCGCAGATGCACGCGGAAATAAGTGGCACCGTCGATTTTTTCGAAAAGGATGATTCGTCTTGTCTCAAACGCCTGCGCTCCCTCGTCGCGCTCTTGCCCGAAGCCGGCACGGCCAAGTCACTCAAGATCGACAATAAGAATTTCAAGCCGGCAAAAAATCCAGAGACCGTTTACGACCTGGTCAGTCGCG
>QHRC01000190.1:3463-4717 GCA_003219995.1 Verrucomicrobiota bacterium | reverse complement strand
ATCAAGCCACTGATTGCCGATTGGAAATTCGACTGTATCTCGATGGGCTTTCCATCGCCTGTGCTAGATGGGCGCATCGCCAGCGAACCAAAACATCTCGGCCGCGGCTGGGTCGGATTTAATTTCGAGAAAGCGCTCGATAAACCCGTCCGGATGATCAACGACGCCGCCATGCAAGCGCTCGGCAGTTACCGTAGTGGTCGAATGCTTTTTCTCGGGCTCGGCACCGGCCTCGGTTCGACTTTTATTTGGACCAACACCGTTCTGCCCCTCGAACTCGGCGATTTGCCTTATCGCGATCACGCAATTATCGAAGATTATCTTGGCCGGCCCGGCCTGGAACACCTTGGCGAAAAAGAGTGGAAGCGCGAGGTCGAATTCGCCGTCGCCCAACTGAAGAAATCTCTTGTCGCCGACTACGTTATACTCGGCGGAGGTAACACGAAAAAGCTGAATTCGCTTCCGGATGGAGTTGAACGCGGGCATAATCGGAACGCTTTCCTAGGCGGCGCGCGTCTGTGGCAAATTGACCCCCGGACCCGTCGCCCGAAGTGGCGCATCCTGTAAAACCGCTCATCAGATCGATATGCACCTTTATTTTCTCAGACACGGCGAAGCCGATTGGCCAGACTGGAAAAAGTCCGACGACGAACGTCCACTGACCAAACGAGGCAAAAAAGAGATGCACGAAGTCGGCGCGTTCCTTGCCCGAATCAAGGCACGGCCTGATCTCATGCTGACCAGCCCGCTGCCGCGCGCATCGCAAACCGCAGAAATTGCGGCTGAGCATCTCAAAATAAAATGCCGCGAAGAAAAATTGCTTGCGCCGGGTTTTGGGAATTCGCAACTCAAGCGTTTAATTGAAAAACATCCGGCCGAAAGCTTGATGCTCGTCGGTCACGAACCGGATTTCACGGAAACGATTTCTGCCCTGACCGGCGCGTCGCTCAAACTCGCGAAGGCCGGCGTCGCACTGGTCGATGTCAATCTTTCTTCGGGCAATGGAAGATTGCTCTGGCTATTCCCGCCGAAGATCATGAAGAAGTGACTCAGGTTACTTCTTCGCTGGGCGCCGCTTCCTCTTTTTCGACTTCCAATCTTCCATGAAGATCGAGATTCGTTTGGCAAACGCCTTCGGCGGCTCGGCGTAGAAACGCCTCCCCAGTTCCGTCGCATCACGTTGTAGTTTCCAACTGCGTTTGCGAATTAGTTTTTGCAGGGCCGCGTGTTCGGGTTGAAGGGCGGAATCGTTCT
>QHRC01000190.1:0-3420 GCA_003219995.1 Verrucomicrobiota bacterium | reverse complement strand
CAATTCGCCTAGCGCTTTCGCGTCGCCGGCAATCTTCTTCAAAACAACCCGGTTGAGCGGTTGCAGAAGCCTTAATTGATACCACAACCGTTTGACCTCCTTTCGCCACTCGTGAAAAGTTTCCGGACTCGGTTTCTTGACCACGTCCCCCAACGTGTTACGGCCGCGGCGGTACGATTTCGCCACCGCGCCGCAAACCTCTTTCCAGGTAGTATCGTCGAGCGGCCAGCCCGAAAGGCGTTTCTTCGCCGCTTCCAATTCGGGGATCGCTTGTTTTTGCCAGCCGGCAAAAGCAGCTGAAAAACTTTCCCGCTCCATCGACAATAATTCTTCGATCTTTGGAAACGGATGCGCTGCGGAGTGACCGTGCATGTCTTCGCGAATGCGAGTGAACGTTTGCCATCGGACGTGCGCGTCGCGCAAATCCGAAACCAGCTTTGCGATTTGGCTCAAAGACCTGTCCTCCCGCGCATGTCGATCTTTCCCCGCCTCAGCCGCCGCCAGCCGCAGCGCCGCGCGCAGTTTCTTGAGGTGCTTGCGCGTCTCGTGGACCGTCACGCCCCGCTCCTTTGCTGGATGGCGGCACAAACGCACCGCCGACCCAATCTCTTCGCGAAAGATTCTCTTCAGTTCTTGCGACGGCCGCTCCTTCGATTTCAAGCGGTAACTCATTGCCAATTGGCTACTCTCGAGCCAGTCTCACATTGCTGTAGCGTTTCTCGGCTGTCACTTCACGGCCAAACCAGCTCGGCGGTTGGAACTTGCGGGCGGCGGCACGAGTTGGAAATTCCACTTCCGCGACGACGAGCCCGGCATTTCGCCCACGATAAGCATCGATCTCGATGATCAAATTCTTCCACGGAATTTCGTGACGAACTTTGCGTAATCTTCTCCCCGCCGTGGCCGGCCAGAGCGCGGCGAATTGTTTCGCACTGAGTTTGATCTCGCGTTCTTCGCGGGCGCTACCCCGGCCGACCTTGAAAGTAAGCGACGCCGTCTTTCCCTTTTTCCGCAGGCGCACGTGCCTTCCTCCGGGCTCGTTTGCCAAATAGCCTTGCGCAATCGGGTAGCTCCGAAAACGGTTGAGCCCCGGCGGCAGTTCTTTAACGAGAAACTTGCGCTCGATCTCGCGGCCGTTATTTGTTGTTTCGTTCATCCAAGAAAAGAAGCCGTCCATGCGTTCCAAGGATAGGCTGCTCGCAAAGACGGCCTTCGTGACTGTCCAAGTTGCAAACGAAATCGCTTCCGCTCAAGCTTGATTCAATGAACGTGCTTTTCGTCAGCGCTGCCATTCTTCTCGCTTTTTTCGTCGCGAGCTGCGGATTCTTTGGAAATACAGGTGAAGTGCGCCAAGAACAACCGCGCAAGACTGTTTTTAGATCCGGCGACGACACTCCGATCGACACGCCCGAGGTCACCCCGAAGCCGCAAAAAGTGCCGGGCGAATAAGGGCCAGGGTGGCGTTGCGCTTCTGCCACAAATTCTCTCTGTAACGATCAAAATCGGCGGCAATCGCCTTAGCTCGCCGGTCCCTCGGGGAACTTACTCAGCGCATCCGCCGCGGCCAAGATTGGCCAGGCTGAAGTCGCGAGGATGATGGCAAAGAGCAGTGCTTCGACCGCAAATTGCCACCGGCTCTCACGCGCAAAATAGTGACGCGTTAATTCGCCGAGCGATCCACGCCTTATCGATTTTTCCTTCGGCGTCCGTTTGCTTACCCTTCTTTTGACTGTAATTACGCTCATAGTTGAGCCTTTGATAAACCGGCCGGCGCATTCCGTCAGGTTACGAATTGTCAAGATCGCGTGACGATTGCGTCACGGCCCGCTGGGCGCGGCCAGCGTCAAACCTCCACGCCGCACATTTCGTCGCACCACATTTCTATGCGGGCGCGGATCTGATCGCGAATTTTGCGCACACCGTCGAGTCGCTCCTGATGGCTGCCCGTTAGTGCAGCTGGATCGGGGAAGCTCCAATGCAAACGCTTAGTGACGCCGGGAAATATCGGACAGCGTTCTGCGCTGGTCTCGTCGCAAACCGTGATCACGTACGGAAAAAATTGTCCGCTCTTAAAAACATCGAATACGCCTTGCGTTTGCTTGCCGGAGATATCGATCCCGATTGCCTTCATGGCTTCGACCGCGAGCGGGTTGAGCGCGCCGGGCTCGAGTCCTGCGCTGTGCGCTTCGAAATAATCGGGACAAGTGAGATTCAGAAACGCTTCCGCCATTTGGCTGCGGGCGCTGTTGTGAACACAAATGAATAGGACTTTTTGTTTTTGTTTCATGGCTTCGGTTTCGTTCGAGCAGGTCAGGCGCAGCAGGACTCCACGTTCGAATCAACGGCGCGGTCTCGCGCTTTACACGTCGTTCCCGGCGGCCGCAGCAAAACGCGCAGCATGCCTTTGCCGGCCGAGATGGAGTCGACCCGGTAAAGGCTCGGAAAAAAATTCTCGTCTCCGTACTCGATCCGTACTTCGGCCTTTTCATCGAGCGGAATCGAGGCGCGGACCTTCTCGTAAATTCGAACGAACTTATCGGCTTTCATATCCTCATCGCCGGCATTCTCCGGCACCCACAATTGGAAAATCGTTTCCGGCCAACGATTCACCTGTCCGCCGCAGTCAACCGTGTCGAAGAGCGCAGCCTTGATCTCCGTAAGGTGATAGCCGGGGTGCACGGCGTCGCCGTCCGAATTCGCAAAGATAAGTCGCTTGCCCTGCGCGGCGCGGAGCTTGCCGATGAACTCTCTTGTCTTCATGTGCTGGAAATCTCGCGCCAAATCGGCGGAGAGCAACATCCTCTCTCGCGAACACATCGACATGCGATCAAGGCAAGCAACGCGCCCGCGATCAGTGCGACAAAATAAATCCAAAAGGCTAAAAGAGCCCCAGTTGAAACGTTGAGAATGACAAACATCGACAAATTCTGCGCCGTATTTTTCTCATCGAATCAAATCCAAGGCGCGCATCACCGTAGAGCTCAAGCTCGGTGATCGGCGTCGAGAGTTTCAATTTCCCGGCAGAGGTCGATGCCGATTCCTTTGTCAGCTCAGCCCGGACTTCTTCGGCTTCCTGGTCGTTGATGAGTTTTTTGCGAACGAGTAGATCGAGCAATGCGCCGGCGTCTTGGGCGCGGATCGACAACGGACCGAATACAAAACTCATCGCGACAATCATGAAAATGAATCTTTTGATAAACATGCACGGCAAACTAGGCCGCGAGTGTTACGACAAGGTGGCGTTGAAGTAACAATTGCGTGAAGTTGCACTAGCACGAGTTCGCGAATAGAGACGACACCGCGCTCGCTCCGTGTGGCGAGAGTTCAACTCGAAATCACGCCGAATGGCAGATCGACAGCTGCTTCTGGCTGATTGTGCCGGAGCGACTAGAACATCACCTGGATTCGGCCAATGACTTC
>QHRC01000157.1 GCA_003219995.1 Verrucomicrobiota bacterium | reverse complement strand
CCGAACGCATTTTGTTTCGTCGCAGCGCTCGAAATGCAATTTTGAAAGTAGCTCCAACTCTCATCGTAAGATCGACAATTACGTTTGCGCGGGTTCGTCGACGTTCATCAATTTTTGCGCTTCAATTTTCGCGTCAAGTCGCTGCGTAACGGCGAGGTCGCTCTGCACCAGGCCATCGCGCATCACCACGCTGCGCCGCGAGTACGACGCAATATCCGGCTCGTGTGTCACCATGATGATCGTGATGTCGCGCTCGTTCAGTTCTTGAAAAACTCCCATGATCTCGACACTGGTCCGGCTGTCGAGATTGCCAGTAGGCTCGTCGGCGAGGAGCACCTCCGGATCATTGATCAAGGCACGGGCAATCGCGACGCGTTGCTGTTGGCCGCCGGAGAGCTGGCTGGGGTGATGATCTTCGCGACCTTGAAATCCCACCGACGCCAGCACCGCGTCCGCTTTCTCGCGTAATTGCGCGCTGGTCAAATGGTGCCCGCCGTAAAGAAGTGGCAGTTCGACGTTTTCGTGCGCCGATGTCCGGGGCAACAAATTAAAACCTTGAAAGACGAAACCGATTTTGCTGTTCCGAATGTCAGCAAGTTGGTCTCGGTCCAGTTTCGAAACATCCGAGCGATCGAGCACGTAACGACCGGCCGACGGCCGATCGAGGCAACCGAGAATATTCATGAGCGTCGATTTGCCCGAGCCGCTCGCGCCCATCAAGGCAACGAATTCACCGCGCTGGATCTCGAGCGAAACGCCGCGCACCGCCCGCACTTCCATCTCGCCGGTGCGATACGTTTTATGAACATTATCCAGTGAAACCAGGGTGCCATTTTGCGATGTCGATCCGTCTTCCATGTCGATCTCGCTAGAAACGTCGCTGTCCGCCGAAGGGATTTGCGGCTGGCGACTGCGATGCTGTCGCCGACGTGACCCCTGCGGTTATGACACGATCTTCTTCTTTCAATCCCTGGACTTCAGTCACGATGCCATCACTGATTCCAAACTTAATTTGGACAGGCTTAGGCCGGCTCGCGCCGGGCGGCAAAATATAAACGGTGCGTTCATTTCGGGACCGCTCTCGCGCGCCGGGACCGCGCGGACCCGTTTTCGGAGGAGCAGACGGATTCGGCATCGGTGTACTGTCGGCGGGACGAAAACGGAAGGCCGCGTTCTTTATTTGCAGCACATCGTCGCGATGCGCCACGATGATCGAGACATTCGCAGTCATGCCCGGTTTCAGTTTCAGATCCGGATTGCTCACGCCGATGACCGTGTCGTAGGTGACGACGTTCTGCACGGTGATCGGCGCGTTGCGGACCTGCACCACTTTTCCGTGGAATGTGCGAAACGGAAAAGCATCCACCGTAAAATCAACATCTTGGTCCACGGTCACGACGCCCACGTCGGCTTCGGCAACGTTCGAATCGATCTGCATTTTGGTCAGATCGTTCGCGATGAGGAAGATGACTGGCGCTTGCAGGCTCGCGGCAACCGTCTGGCCTACATCGACGCTGCGCGAAATGACCTCGCCGTCGACGGGCGACTTGATCGTGCAATGCTCGAGATCGGCACGCGCTTTATCGAGCGCACCTTGTTTGATTTTCAAATTGGCTTCGGCTTGATGAAGGTTTGCCATCGCCTGGTCGAGATCGGCTTGGGCGGAATTTTGCTTCTTTACTAACTCCTGGGTGCGGGCGGCGTTTACTTTCGCCAACTCAAGGGCCGCTTGCGCGCTAGCCAGATCGCCCTCGGCCTGGGTAACGGTTGCTTGAAAAAGGACAGGATCGATCTGCGCGACCACGTCGCCCGCTTTGACTTTCGAGTTAAAATCGGCAAACAGTTTTTGAATGTTGCCTGAGACCTGGCTGCCGACCTGGACGTTGACCACCGGATTCAATGTTCCCGTCGCGGTCACTAGCTGAGTGATCGGACCACGCGTCACCGGCGCGGTCTGATAACTAACATCGCTATCGCGCCGACATTGCCGAACAATCAAAAGCAAGATCGACAATCCAACGATAAGAACGAGCAGCGGGAAAAGACGCTTCATGCGGGCGAGGGTTGACTTCGCATATAACTAAAGACAGGAAAAGACGGTGCGCCGTTACATCGATATCTACTCCATCATGCTGCGGAATTCGCTTATCCGCGAGATGAGTTTCAAAGCCAACTTCCTCCTTTGGCTGATCGTGGAGGTTCTCTGGTTCTGCGGGCAAATCGTTTTCTTCAGCATTATTTTCGGACAGGTCGATCGCATCGGCGATTGGACAAAATGGGAAGTGGTACTGCTTGTCGGGACGCATCAGATCATCGCGCAGGTTTTCCAGGCCTTCTTTTTTGTGAATGTCGCAAATATTCCCGAACTGGTTCGCACCGGGAAACTCGATTCCCTTCTCGTCCTGCCGATCGATAGTCAATTTGCGGTTTCAACCAAACAATTCGGCCTCGACAGCGTGATCAACGCGGCGCTGGGCGGATTCGTCGTGTGTTTTTCGCTCGCGCGGCTGGGCATTGTTCCTTCTCCGATGTCGATCTTGCTTTACCTGACAGCCCTCGGATTTGGCGTCGCAGTACATTACTCGATCATGCTCAGCCTGGCGGCCGTGAGTTTTTGGATCGTGCGCGCGCAAGGTCTCGTTTACGGCTACTTCAACTTTCTCAACATCGCCCGTTATCCGGACGTAATTT
>QHRC01000156.1 GCA_003219995.1 Verrucomicrobiota bacterium | reverse complement strand
CAATGATCGCGTGCTTGATGATTTCAGCGAAGCCTTGATTAAATTCGCGGCGCGGGAGCGTTTTGAGAAGGTCGACATCATCAATCACGAGCGACGGACGATGAATTGCGCCGATCAGATTTTTCCCGGAGCCGGTGTTTACCCCGGTTTTTCCGCCGATCGAGCTGTCCACCATGGCAAGCAACGTGGTCGGAATGTGCAGATACGGAATGCCACGATGGTAAATCGCCGCCACGAATCCGGAGATATCGCCCACGACTCCGCCGCCGAGCCCCACCACGAACGATTGTCGATCTAACCCGGCAGTAATCAGTTGATCGCAAATGGCGCCTGCTTGATCGAGCGTTTTCGATTGTTCGCCCGCTGGAATCGTGATTAGTGTCGGCTCGAATCCGGAAGCCGACAAGCTCTTAATGACACCGTCGGAATAAAGCGAGGCGACGTTGATGTCCGAAATAACGCCGCATCTGCCGGAATGGCCCGGCATCGTGCTCCGGTCTCCTGTAACAAATGCTCGCCAATGAGCGTGCGATAAAGGTGTTCACCGATAGACACGACGATCCCGCCGACGAATGCTTCTACTTGGTTGGGTCCCAATGTTTCTGACCGAGCGGATTCGACATAAAATCCTGAAATGCGCCTGTCACAGAGCTTGGGCCGAATGTCAAAGTTTCGATATGAGCATCACAGAACAATGCATTGATTTGTTTGCCATTGCCCTGAGTTCCTTTCGTCTCGCCGGTGCCGCCTACTGGTAAATTCGGCGTATTCGCGGTTGTGCCTGGCCAAGAAATAATCTGTGTGGGATCTCCGGGCGAATTAGAGTAATTAGGCGCCATCAGGATCGTGGATGCCGGAGAGACAACACTTGCCATGCTGCGATTTATCCCCCCCGGAGCCGGGAGATACATGTTTGCATTGATGCCGTAGCTAACCGGGGCCGTGTCGGTTTCGGCAGGAGGCCGGTTATCGAAAGGCGACTGGAAAATCTTTCTGGTTGAAATGTATTTTGGATACAGGCCTGCCACTGAGCTCGTGCCCGCCCAAGTCGTTGACGGAGGAATAGGAGGAATAACGTCATTATTGTCGTTCAGATAAGCGAGAGTGGCGAGGCCGATCTGGCGCAGATTGTTCATATCTTTTACCACCTTTGCGCGTTCTAGCGCGGTGATGAAACTTGGGTAAGCGATCGAGGCGAGTATGGCGATGACCAGGATGACAAGTAATACCTCGAACATTGTGAAAGCGCGCATGGTGAAAGCGCGCGAGAAATTCCTAGGCATTCAAGCGATCAGGTGAAAGGCGACGATATTGGTTTTGACGAAGAGTGAAAGCAAAATCGGGCGGCGCGATTGAAGATTCCTTGACAAAGCGTCCCCAAGTTTGTGTATGTAGGCCATGCCCGACCCAGTTGATATGAATCAACCACCGCCTGCGCCGAGTCCAGAACCTGGGACAAGCGCGAAATCCACATCGACGGGTTTGCCGGCAAATGTGGCCGCGGCCATCGCCTGTATTCCGCTGATCGGGGGCATTATCTTTTACATTCTTGAAAAGCAGGACAACTTCGTGCGCTTTTATGCCATGCAGTCGATCATTTTTGGCTGCGCCTGGTTCCTTTTCAACATTGTCTCGGCCGTCGTGCACGCCGTTTTTTCCGCCATTCCCGGCATTGGCGGTATTCTTGTCTTTTTCTGGGCGTTAATCGCCGCGCTCGTGCATCTGGCATTTTTGGTCGTGATGATCATCGCTATCGTGAAAGCGTTCACCAGTGTGCGCTGGGAGATTCCCTATATTGGGCCGATTGCGCGCAAACAGGTGGAAGAGGCTTAATTGTAGCGGCCCCGAAAGCTTTCGGGGCCGAATCTAAGAAAAACCGCGGTCATCCGCTTTCGCCGAAGGCTACAGCGTGATAAATAGACCACCGCTACAGCCCGAGAAGTTTCACTGCTACTTCGGTCAAGATCAGTTCGTGATCGAGCTGCGTGGTCACCAGCTTCAAATTCGCGTCGAGACAGGCCTGCATTCCGTCGATTAGTTGTTTCGTTTCAAAGCGATGGGCGTTTTGGGCGGCGATGCCGAGCGCGTAGGCGTTGATCGTGCCGTCTTTTTTTCGCGGTAAATGCTGCGTCGCTTCCGCGGGCAACCGATTGATCGTGGAAATGAACAAAAATGGCGCATGTGGACGCGGCAACCGGTGCCGCTCCATCAGGTCTTTTGCGAGAAGCAAATTACGGACGGTGGGCAAAACTGCGACCAGCAAAATGCCAATCGCGCTTTCGCCCTGGTCCAACAATTGCCGGACAAGCCTGAGCGCGCGGTCAAGATCGCGCTCTGCCAGCGCGTTACCCAATTCGAAGATGACTCCGGCGCGCGAGAGTGGGACCAGATCACGGACAACGCCGATATTCACTGTGCGCTCCTGGCCGACGAAGATGTCGATCTTGTCCAGTTCGTTCTCAATCTGCCGCGTGTCGCCGCCCGTCAGCAGGACAAACAGCTCGAGCGCATCGTCGTCGAATTGGAGTTTCCGTTTTTTTGCGCGCGCGCGAGAGACTTCAGTGGCCTCTTCTTCCCAGCCGCTCCGAGTCGCGTCGAGCCGATCGAAAACTTGCAGCTCGGCGCGTTTGGCGAGCGATTTGTAAAATGATCGGCGCTTGTCCACTTCCGGGGCGCTGATCAGGAAAATAACATCCGTGCCGAAATCGGAGGCGATTGTTGCGGACAATTCTTCCAGTGCATCTTGAACGCGGGTCGTGCGGCCCATCGGGCTGTCACCGAGGAAGTTTGCATTTTTGAGCCAAACCAGTTTACCGCTGCCCATGAACGGCAATGTTTGCAAAGCTTCGATAGTCGATCTTATCCGCGCGGCTGCTTGCTCGGCGTTATCGGCCGCGCCATCGATCACTTCCAATCCGAAATCGCCCGCGCCCGGCGGCGCCAGTTTTTGCGCTAACTCGGCGGCGACCCGTTTTACTTCCGCCTCATCCGAACCGACCACAGCATGGATATTTGCCGCCGCAGGTTTTGTTTTGGCTTTTGCTTTGGGCATCGCGCCTTTTTCGCATGCCCATCGGCGATTCACAAGCCGGTGGATCGAGCAGTCCCGTGCTCGATGTTAATTTAGGCGGGGCAGCCGCATTTGTTTGGCATCGCCCGGCGGAGCGGCCGATCCACCACTTCATTCGTCGTCCGCTTGTTGCAAAGTCGTTCCGAAATCTTTTGCGGCGTATTCGCGAAATTTTTGTTCGAGCACGGAGAAGTCGGGGAATGTTCCGACATAAGCGCGAGGGAGCGCGATCTCGAAGGGTTGATGCCGTCCCAGTGCGTCGAGGAGGGCGAGAAAGTCTGGCTTATCGGTGGAGACGAGAAAGCGGACCAATCGCTCCGATTCATCGTAAAACGTCGTCACCCGATCGGTCGGCGGTAAAGTTAGTGCCGTAAGCGTCGGCAGCGCGATCAAGTCCTCGGTGGCGATGGCCTCGGAGTGCGGCTTGGAAATGTAACCCCGCGCGCGCTGATAACTGGCGTAGGCGGCTTTGGAAATATATTGGGCGAGTCCTTCATTCAACCAGCACGGGATGCCGTCGGAGTAAAGGCGGTGGACGATCAGATGCACGATCTCGTGCCCAAGCAGGTTGCCGGAGAATTTGTATTTTGGGTTGCGCTGAATGAAGAGGCTTCCCTGCGAGTGAATTCCGCCGGTCCACGGTTCCAATTTTCCGAAGGCTTGAAATTGCTGCCATTGTTCCGGGCTTTCGAAAATATAAATGTGCGATTTGACGTCGGTCG
>QHRC01000155.1 GCA_003219995.1 Verrucomicrobiota bacterium | reverse complement strand
GCGGCAGGATCATGCGGCGTCTCCAACATGTGCCGCACAATATTCGCGAGATCGAAATTGTCGATCTATTCGACTAAGCTCAGGACGAGCCTTGTAATCGCCGAATACATCGAGCGCGGAAAACAAGCGAACCTCCTGTCCGAAGAAATAGCTTTGGTCGATAAAGCGCTGGGTGAAGCTCAATCCACGAGGCCAGCAGGAGTAAGGCTCCCTGGCGCCAGCAACCCGGCAGATGTCGATCCAACCGTGTGGCTTTTGGGAGAACGTCGGATAGGTCCGACATGGCACCCAAGCTGCTTATAATTCCCATAATTACCAACTATGGCTCTGCCCACCCGCAAACGGGTCAACCCGGTTCCGGTTTATACAAAACCCGAGCGTGCTCTCACTCTCGTCGAAGTGATGGTTGCGACGATGCTCGTCGCTATCTTTTTTGCATCGATCTTCGAGCTAAATGCGCTATGCCTGCGATACATGGACTCCAGCAAGGAGTCTCTAGCTGCTTTGCAAAGCGTTCAGGATCGCGCCGAGGTCTTGCGCAATCTTGCCTTCTCTGATCTGACAACTACTTCGTTTGTCCGGGATAACGTCATGCCCGCCAACTACACGCCCGACCAGACGCCGACACTTTTCTCAAAGAAGGCTACGGAGGTAGTCAAGATCAAGCAATACCCAACGGCCAACGGAGTGACCCAGTTCACGCGCTTGCCGAACGGCACCGTCACCACGGATTCTGTGGCGACGAATCTCGGGCTGGCGCAGTTGGTGAAAGTGGACATCTCGGTTTCCTGGACCATGACCCTGGGCCGTCGCGCCCGAACTGAACAGACAAGCAGCATTGTCTCGAATGGAACGAAGAAATGAGACTTCGAATTCCGGCAAAAACTCACGCCTTCACTCTCATAGAAATGATGGTCGCGATCGCAATTGCCTCGGCCATTCTTGGCGTCATACTGACCTCGTCAATTGCTTTACAAAGAAGTTTTAAGGCGCTGGACAACTATTTTGCGACGCACATGCAGCAGATCCGCATTGTGGATTTCCTCGCTCGAGATGTGAGACGCGGATTAAGCGTCACATCCTCATTCGATCAACAAACGGTCACCATAAACATTCCAAAGTATATCATTCAAGCTGGAGATCCGGACGCGACTGCATCGAACATCGGAACTCCGCGCTCACCAACCCGAGAGATCGTGAATAAGGATTATAACATAAACTACGGCGCCACGAACGGCGCCACGACCAGCACTGTTGAGTATAAAGTGAACGGCTCTTCGATTGAGCGCTGGGAGAACATGGGAGCAGGCGCGGTTAAAACGACGATTGCCTCAAGCACTGACAACCTCATTCCGAAGACGATCGACATCGAATTAGCCAACACCGAGTACACCACCACGGCCATTACATTCAAGCCGATCTCCGTAGCGGACCGAAACGGAACAATTGTTTACTCGACTGCTTACCTGAGAAATCGGCGGCGCCCAACTCCAACCCCGACACCGCCCCCTTAGGAGAAACTCGAGCAAACCAAGAAAACACCCATGCAAACCAAAAGAAACACTAGAGAAACCGGTAACGTGCTGCTCTGTGTGCTCGCCACGATTTTGATCGTGTCGATCATCGGCGCGACCGTGTTGCGCAACTCTACTACGCGTTTGAACGCGTCATCCACTCAGGTGCGAGGGTGGAAGGAAGCGCTCTCCGCCGCCGAAACAGGCGGTGACATTGCTTTCGCCGAGATAAGGAAAACACTCCCCGGGGCGAGTCCGAGTCCGAGTCCGAGTCCGTGGACGGGGTGGACCAACTCGGGAACGACACATGTCAGCCCGCAAACAACGTTCGGCAGCAGTAACCTCAGGGCCCAAACCGTCGTAGAAACATGCTGGTTCGACGCGTCCGGAGTTTTTCATCTTGGAGATCCACCGCCAAACGGAAATCGCTGGTATCGTGTTCGAAGCAAAGGAACGTCCCCCCTCCTGGGTCTTAAGCGAACCGGGATGGATGACGCGCTCATGAAAGATGGCCTCACGCACTTCGCTTCGATCGGTTCGACGGCAATGCAGGACATCACGGCCCGAGGCAAGGGCGATAGCCTTTTGCGCAAGATCGATTTCCAATACGATCATTTCATCGCGACCTACGGACCAAATGGTGACCGCGTCGGCAACGCGGTGGTTAACGCATCCCCGGCACCCTCAATCTCGCGGCGAATCGAGCAGATCGTCGCGGCGGTGACACCCTTTTTCGACGCTGCGATCAAAGTCTCCGGCTCCTTCTACGGACTCGGCTCCGCCGCGTGGATCGACAGCTACGATTCGCGCAACGGCCCGTATGATCCCACAGTGAAAACCAATCCCGCCAGTCCCTATTACAAGGATTCCCGCCACGGCTCGGTCGAGATCGCCAGCGCGACAGCAACAATCAAAGGTACGATTTATGGGGATGTGGCGACCAACGGAGGAAACATCGTTAACTCACAGTATATTACTGGAACCGTAGATAACAATGTCCCTTTCACTCTGGAGGATTATCAAATGCCGAGCGTAACCGGATGGAATTACCAATCCAGTCTCACCGCCGTGACAGGTAATCCAACTCTTACGCCGCCGGCGGCCGGAACCTCCGTTGCTCCAATTTATTATCTCGTTTCGTCCTGGAGTGGTGCGTTGACCGTGAACCCGGTCACGATCATGACGGGGACTCCGCCCGTCTCCGTCCCCCAGGATACTTACGTTGCCATTCACGTCACAAGCGACATCTCAGGCGGCAACGCAGGAATCACGGTAAACCCCTACGTGCACGTCAAGATATACTTCGATCGAAATATTAGCGTTAAAAACAAAGCCTCACGAACCCGATCGCCGGGAACTTACAGTTCTACGGTATTAGTCCGCCGCGTGACGCGAACGGAAATCCCATGTGGTCGCAAACAATCGATCTCAACTCCGGCACCCCCGCCACTCTCGCCGCGACGTTCTACGCGCCGAGCGCAGATGTCCACGAGAATGGGAACCCCGACTTTATCGGGACAATGGTCGCCAAGAGTTTTTACTCGAACGGAAACATAAGCTGGCATTACGATCGCGCACTCAATGATGAGGGGGCGCTCCTCGATTTTCGCATCGCCAGCTACGTAGAAGATACCCGTTAGTCGCAACATTCATTCGCTCGCGCTCCACCTTGATCGCCGCTGAAAGCGCTAGG
>QHRC01000154.1:5432-7112 GCA_003219995.1 Verrucomicrobiota bacterium | reverse complement strand
TGTCATCGCTTCGGCGAAACGCTTCGCTTCATCATAAACCCCACGCGGCCCGATCGGGTTGACGTTGCCCCAGTAATCTTCCTTTTGCGGATGGACCAGCGGGTCGCCGTAACATTCCGAGGTGGAGGCCAGAATGAACGAGGCCTTTTTGTCCTTGGCCAGACCGAGCGTGTTATGGGTGCCGAGCGCGCCCACTTTTAGCGTCGGAATCGGCAGTTCGAGATAATCGATCGGGCTGGCCGGCGACGCAAAATGAAAGACATAATCGATTTTGTCTTGCGGCAGGAAAATGAAATTGGAGACGTTGTGCTTGATAAACTTGTAATTCTCGTTCCCGGCCAGATGCCCGATGTTCGCCGTGTTGCCGGTGATAAGATTGTCGATCGCGATCACGCGATGGCCTTCGCTCAGCAAACGATCGGTCAAATGCGACCCTAAAAAACCCGCCCCACCGGTGACAACGGAAACAGGCTGCGGTTTCTTCTCGGCCATGCCGCGTTTTATCTAGTGGCTGAAGCGGAAATTTGCCAGCAGAAACACCCGCGTTCGCTCCGCACTTCTGTAGCGGCGGTCTATGACCGTCGCTCGAATAAAATTAAATAGTGCGACGGTCGCAGTCCGCCGCTACACAATAACACGGCCATGCGCATTTTATCCGGCATCCAACCGAGTGGCGTGCTGCATATCGGAAATTATTTCGGCATGATGCGACCGGCCATCGAGTTGCAGGCCGAAGGCGAAACGTTCTATTTCATCGCCGAATATCATGCCCTCACCAGCGTGCGCGATCCGAAGGTGCTGCGCGAAAACAGTCGCCGCGTTGCGCTCGATTTTCTGGCCTGCGGTCTCAACCCGGAACGCGGCGCGCTGTTTCGGCAATCGGACGTTCCGCAAGTGACCGAATTGGCCTGGATTTTGTCGACGGTCGCGCCAGTCGGCTTGCTCGAGCGGGCGCATTCCTACAAAGACAAGCTCGCGCGTGGCATGACATCCTCGGCCGGGCTGTTCAATTATCCCGTCCTGATGGCGGCCGACATTTTAATCTACGACAGCGATGTCGTGCCGGTCGGGAAAGATCAAAAACAGCACATCGAAATCACGCGCGATCTGGCCGTGAAAATGAACGAGACGTTCGGCCAGGCCGAGCCGGCCAGGCAGTTGTTCAAGTTGCCCGAGCCCCGTATTCAGCCCGCCACCCAAGTCGTGCCTGGCATCGACAGTCAGAAAATGAGTAAGAGCTATAACAACACCGTCGATATCTTCGCCGACGAAAAGGAAACTAGAAAACGCGTCATGAGCATCGTGACCGATTCCACGCCGGTCGAAGCCGCGAAGGACCCCGCAAGATCGACAATCATCCAGCTTTATTCGCTCTTCGCTTCCAAAAACGAAATCGAAGAGATGCGCGAAAGATTTCGCAAAGGCGGCACCGGCTATGGCGACTTCAAAAAAGAGCTCTTCGAAAAACTCTGGGAATATTTTTCTCCGATGCGCAAACGCCGGGAAGAAATCCTGGCCGACCAATCGTACATCGACAATGTGCTTGCGCGTGGCGCCGAACGCGCAAACGAGATTGCCGACCAAGTCATGAAACGTGTCCGCGCAGCGGTAGGCCTGTGATCAGTAATTGCGGACGCGCTGCCCCTGTGCAATTATCCAAGAGGGTGAAAGCAGTCATCA
>QHRC01000154.1:0-5355 GCA_003219995.1 Verrucomicrobiota bacterium | reverse complement strand
AAGACATGCGCGCATGGCGGCGAGCTTTTCCAACGCCGTTTGTTCCGAAAGGTGTTTATCGATTCCGATCTCACGAAGAAGCCGACGAATGGATGTTGAAAATGATCACGCGTCGCGCGAAACAAACTCCAGCGAGCTAGAGCCGCGCGCGCCTGGGCTTGAGGATTTAATCGAGCTTTGCCGGGAGCTAAATAGAAAAGGTGCGCGCTACGTCGTGGTCGGTGGGTTCGCCATTCGTGCGGCAGGTTATGTGCGACGAACGATGGACATCGATCTTGTTATCGATACGGCACCGGATAACGAGGCGCTTGTTTACCAGGCGCTGGAGATTTTGCCCGACAGGGCAGTGCGCGAATTAAAACCCGGCGAAGTCTCGCGGTATAGCGTTGTTCGCGTTGCCGATGAGGTAGTTGTCGATCTTATGAAATCGGCCTGCGGGATTGAATATGCCGAGGCAGCCAAAGAGGTGATTATTCATGACGTCCAAGGGGTCCCGATCCCGTTTGCGTCACCGCGCCTTCTGTGGCGAACGAAAAAGCCGACACGGCGGGCCAAGGACGCCGGGGACTTGGTTTTCCTTCAGCAATATTTCGAACAAGCGGGTGAGGAACCGCCAAAAGTTTAAGCACGCCAAAAGCTGCATCTCCAGATGCACGACCAACGGCTTTTCGTCTTACAGCGAAGGCTTCCACGCCAGCGGTGCCAACGTCCGAAGAAGCTTCGTTGCCTTCGTTTCCTTCTGTTTGATTTGCGACAGATAACGCCGACAAATCGTACATCGCCAATGTCCTCGCCCGCGGCGCTCTGCGCGGAGACGAAATCGCTGACGTAATTGTGAAGCGCGTTCGTACCGCAGTGAGTCTGTAGGGGCGGTCTATGACCGTCGGACAAATTGTTCTGAATTAATGCGACGGTCATAGACCGCCGCTACAGTTGGATCGATGGCAACTCTGCGCTTTCACATTGTTCCCAATACGAAAGAGAACAAAGTCGTGGGCGAGCACGGAAACGCGATCAAGATCAAGCTATGCGCTCGGGCCGTGGAAGGAAAAGCGAACGCGGCGTTACGTAGTCTTCTAGCGGAAGAATTGAATATCTCCGAAAGCAGGATCGCGCTGGCGAGTGGTCACAAATCGCGCGAAAAACTGATTCGTATCGACGGTTTGAGCGAAGAAGAGGTGCGCGGTCGCCTGCTTTAAGTTGCTTTCGCTCCGTCTTTGAGTTCGGCGAAAATCAACCGGCCGGCGGTGGTTTGCAGGGCGCTGGACACAATCACCGTGGTCGTCTTGCCAAGATGGGGACGGGCGTGATTGACCACGATCATCGTGCCATCGGGCAGATAACCGACGGCTTGATGCTGCTCACGACCTTCCTTGACCAAAGCGAGCTCGATTTCATCGCCAACCACGAACACCGGACGCAACGCGCGCGACAGATCGGACAGATTAAGCGCCGGCACTTGTTGCAGCCGCGCCACCTGACAAAGCGCCTGGTCGTTGGTAAGCAGGCTCGCTTGCAATACCTTGGCCGCCCGAACCAGGCGAGCGTCCACGCCAAGATCGACATTGTCGCCACCGCTGCTCTCGTGAATAGTCAACTCGACATCACGCGAGCGCTGGAGATCGTTCAAGATTTCGAGGCCGCGCCGGCCACGTTCGCGCTTGGTCGGATCGCGCGAATCGGCGAGCGCCTGCAGTTCCCCCAGAACAAATCGCGGCACGATCAGCGAGCGACTGAGAAAACCGGTGGCGCAAAGCTCGGCGATGCGTCCGTCAATGATGATATTGGTATCGAGAATAAGCGGCTGATGTTGGGTGGTTTCACGGGCGAAACGGACATACGGAATGATGAGCGAAAACTCATCTCGATTGCTCCGCATGGCCAGCATCATGCCGAGATAACCGAAGGTGCAATACACCACCAACCCGATCGCCCACTGCGTCGTGGGCGGCAGATAAATCAAAATCTGCGAGGCGGAAACGAGTTTGGCGAAGATCCAACCCAGGAGCAGGCCAAAGGTGGCCGAAGAAAATGCGCGCAGCGAAAACCCTTTGAGCAGTCGATCGATCAGCACCACAACTAATCCCAGGAGCAGACCGAGGACGACTCCCGGCCACATACCCCCTTCCAATTCGGAGGATGCGATGGCGCCAATTGCGGCGCAAAAAGTCACGAACAGAACGCGCAGCAGATTAACCGTAAGCAACGGCGTCATCAGCGTCCTCTAGTTTGGCGGGCCGGTTTTGCCTGCTCGCGGGCGTTCATGTCGATCTTGGCGGCGCTGTCGCGATAAAACAAAACGCCGTGCGCGCGCAAGTTGCTGATAAGCGCACGCAAATCATTCGCCAATTCCTGATTAGTGAGAAGGGCGGCGAGCAATCCTTTTCCCTGCGTTGCAGCCCGAATTACTTTCTGCAAATCGTCGGCCGCTTTTTTGGTCGAGTCCATCGTGGAATCGGCTTTCTCGATTACGCCGTCGAGTTTCTTGGAGGATTCCGCGAGCGCGCCAGTCGTTTCGCTCAAATGTTCGATGCTCGCTTTTAGGTTCTGCATGTTCGCCGGCGACAACGTTTCCTCATTTAAACGGTTAACTGTCATGTGAAGATCATCGAGGACCTGGCCACCCTTACGCGTGAGATCATCAAGTCCAGTTTCTCGCGCACCGCTGATGTAGCTATTCGGTGCGATGTACGTCTTCGGTTGTCCGGACGGCATGGTCACATTGACAAAGCGGTCGCCGAGCAAGCCGGAGCTTCCCACCGTGAACTTGCTCCCTTCCGGAACTTTGATGTAATCATAAATTTTCAGCGGCACGTCCACGCCATTGCCTTCGCGAACCATCCGCGGACCTGCGGCGACCTTTCCAATTTTCGCACCTGCGAGCAAAACATCGGAGCCTTTTAAGAGTCCGCTCGCATCAGTAAAGCGAATGGTGAGCGGATAATAAGTTTTAAAGCCTTCGCCGAGCCGGCCAAATTGCACGACCAGTGCGCCCAGCATGGCCAATCCGACAAAAACAAATGCGCCGACTTTAAATTCCAAACCTCGTTCGTGCCGATTCATCGTTGAAAGTGATTGTCGATCTTAACAATATTTTCGCAAGGTGCGCAGGTTGTAGAGGCCGCTTCGTCTCAAACGCCTGTTTTAAATTTTGGGCGTTTGCCACAAACGGCACTACAACTTCTCTCTGTCCGAGCGCCCTTGCAGAAAATCCTGCAGGATTGGATCGGAGGTGTGCCGTAAAAATAAATTAGCCCTTCGTGCAAATAAGCAATGTAATTGGCCACGTCGAACGCACTCTTCATGTCGTGGGTCACGACAATGCTCGTCACCCCAAAACGTTGCTGCAATCGCCGGATCAACCGGTTGATGCTGTCCGACACCACCGGATCGAGTCCTGAAGTTGGCTCGTCGTAAAGAATACAGGAAGGGCGCCGAACGATGGCGCGCGCCAGGCCGACGCGCTTTTTCATTCCTCCGCTCAAATTCACCGGCATTTTCTCCTCCTGGCCTTCCAGCTCCATGGTTTCGAGCATTTGACGCACTTTCTCGCGGAGCACTTTCGGGTCGCGCTCGCCTGCTTCGCGCAACGGGAAAGCGATGTTTTCTTCCACGGTCATCGAATCGAAAAGAGCTGCCCCCTGAAAAAGAATGCCGATCTTCGGGCGAATTCTAGCCAGTTGTCGTTCGTTCAAGGCAATGATGTTTTGCCCTTCGATCCAAATTTCTCCCGCGTTTGGCTTCATCAATCCCACGAGATGTTTGAGCAAGACGCTTTTTCCGCCGCCGCTACGGCCAATAATGGCCAGGGTTTCGCCGCGCGCCACATCGAGATCGACTCCGCACAGAATATCCTGCTGGCCGATGCGCTTGACGAGGCGGCGCACCGCGATCATGGCTGTAGGGGCCGCCGTCCTCGGCGGCAGAGAAGTGCCTTCTTCCACAGTCCAAACGCTCATACTCGATCGATGAGAACAATCTCCCCTTGGAGGGGCCAATCGTTACTTCGCGTAACAAGCCCCGCGCGCACGGCATTTTCTCGGACGTATTCCCATTTTTCAGAGTAGCTTTCGTCACTCCGCAGGATGTGATCAAAGAACCCTGGTTGCCAAAAATTATGCTCGCGAGACAACGCGCGTTTCAATCCGCGCACCCAAATGCCAAGATCGAATTCGATGCCGCCGCGAACGAACAAGTGCAAATGATCTGGCATGATAACATAACGGCCAACGCCGATGTTGTGATCGATCGCGCGCTCGCAATAGCTTCGAAACAAGTGATGGATTTTCGCGTTCCCGAGCAACGGACGCCGGTAAAGGGTGCAAAGCGTAACGAAATACAACGGCTGATCGATATAAATCAACGAGAGACGCGGTGGTTTTCCTTTGATCATCAACGATTCTGCCGCCGAGGACGGCGGCCTCTACAGAACTCTATTGATAGCCCGCCGGGTAAATGATGTTGAGCAGCATCGTGAGAAAGAAATTGCAAATCAGGACTGCGAGCGAGCTGTTTACCACTGCCTCTGTCGTGGCGCGCCCCACGCCCACCGCGCCCTCGCGCGCGGTCAATCCCTTGTGGCAACTAATGAAGACAATCACAATGCCGAAACAGAAAGCTTTCGACAGGCCCATGATGATGTCGCGGTTCCTGGTCCAGCGCACCATGTTAGCCATGTAGTAGGTGCCGTTAATCTCGAGCAGAAAAATTGCGATAAAATATCCGGCGGCAATGCCGACGGCGATGCACTCGGCCACCAGAAGCGGCATCGAAATCATCATGGCGAGAGCGCGTGGCACGACGAGGTAATCGGTCGGATAAACCGCGAGAGCGCGCAACGCGTCGATCTGCTCGGTCACTTTCATCGTGCCAATCTCGGCCGACATGGCTGCGCCGACCCGACCTGCTACCATCAAAGCGGTGAGGACCGGGCCAAGTTCGCGGCAAATCGCAACTGAAACGACAGCGCCTGTAGCGGAGCCCATGCCGAGTTTGTTGAACTGGAAGAATGTCTGCGCCGAGAAAACCGCTCCGGTGAAGCCGCCCGTGATGACGACAACGACCTGCGAGAGCAAGCCTACCTCTACGATTTGATTGAGAAACAACTTCCAACGGAACTTGTGTGTGAAAATCGAACGAAATGTGTCCGCGGCGAGGAGCACGACCTCGCCGAGATATTGAAGAAACGAGAGAAACGCGCCCCCAAATGCGTTGAAGAGACGAACGATCATCTGGACGAGCGCACGGTGAAGATGCGTCGGGCTTGGTTCAAACGCTCAGCGGCTGCGTTTTTGATTTTGGGCGCAACTCCGGCGGAATAGCGCCGATAAAGCGTGGATCGAGGTCGAGTTTTTT
>QHRC01000153.1 GCA_003219995.1 Verrucomicrobiota bacterium | reverse complement strand
GCGTGAACTTGACGATCTTGAATCGAGTTCCCTCAATCATGTCGCCGACTTTGAGAAAGCGCGTCGGTTCTGACCCATCGACCGTGTTGATGGCGTAGGTGTTCTCGACCCAGGATGAGAACATGAAACGAAACGGCTCCTCATTGAGGGCTTTGACCTTGAGTTTCGTGAGGTAATCAGGATGCGAACTCTTTTCGATCGGATTGGTATGCCCCTGCCACTCTTCAAGGTTGCTGAAGCCGTCGCCGTCCGGGTCCTCGTTCAAAACATCGGGGTCCGCGATGTTCAGCCCATACGTCTCAAACCATTCGTTAGGGACGGGTGGATGCACTTCGGCAGTCTTGAGCGTCACCGGCACGCCCTCCGGACCGATGAAATGTTTTTCCGGAACGAACGAGCGGTCACGGGATGTCCACTGCGCCGGCTGCTGAAGTTTTTCCGCCGCATGACCCAGCTCCACTGCCTTGCGCGGCGGTGATGCCTTCTTGAGCTGAGGCTCGGTTTGCCGCCCGGCGAAATCCGTTCCGAACTCGACCGCGTTTCGCCAGGTCGAAATTGCGCAAAAGAACAGAAAAAGCGCCGCGGCTAGCAGCGCGACCCGCTCATAATGTGTGCGAATCCACTCCATCTAGTTGGGGAGCGCACGCGCCCCGCGTGCAGTCTTCGGCGCCCCCGCCGAAGACATATCTTGGGTCCACAGCCACGGATAATCCCCGTTTTGACCAGCAACCTTCGAATCCCATGGATTGCGACAGATATAGGAGAATTTCTCTTGCAGATCAGATTCGGATCGAATTACTCGATCAAACGATTCCTTCTCCCAAACCGGTCCGGTTGTGCCGCGCATTTTATTAATTCGATGCGCGCTTGATGATTTGATCCCGTGCAAAATTTCAGTCAAAGACCAGAATACAGCCCGCCCAGTTGCGCTTTCGTCCTTGATCTGCGGCTCGAAGAGTAAATGAACGTGGTCCGTCATCACACATGCGGCGTACAGGTTGTATTGGCGATGTTCGTGGCCATAACGCAGACTTTGCAAAGCAAGATCTCGTTCTTCGGCCGCGAGTGGGCGTCTTTGATAAGTGGAGAAGGAGACGGCGTACTTTGCCCACGGGCGCTCAAAATGAGGCAGCCTCCGCTTCGAATACCGAATCCGCTGGGAGCTTTCCGGCGAGGCGCCGGAAAAGGCACGCGAGGCGCGTGCGCTCCCCAGATACTGCGCGTCATTATTTTTCATTTGGCTCTTCCGTTCAGAATGTAAATCTCAGCATCTCGATCCTGGCCGAGGTCTCGATGTGCTCATTGCCGACAATGAATTTGAGTGCGGCCTTGGAAGTGTCCGGCTGCTTTCCGCCCGTTCCAGCCTGCGAGGTTGGCTCACGCGGCGGGCCCTTGGCCGTTTCCTTCTCGTTGCGCAAATCCAGGGTGCGCATATGCAAAGTGCGAATAATATAAAATTGCTGGGTCGAGCTCGCGATCTGATTCAACACCTTCCGCGCCACAGATGGAGCGGCAACAAAGGTAAGATCGACAATCTGCCGCTCGATCAGTTTCGGTCCGGCCTGGGCGGTTCCGCCAGGTTTGCGGCCCGGAATCGCAGTCGCAGCCGGCGCCGCTGCGCGCTCCTCGGCCAATGGCGTTCGGCGAAGAGCAGTTAAACTGTCCACCCGCGCCTCGATCAGGATATTCATCAACAACGCGGTTTGCGAAAGCTGCTGGCCGAGCAGCGGCGCCGCCGCTGTGCTTGGCAGTGACGCGGTAAATTCATCAAAGCCGAGATGAAAACGAGGCGGGAGTTTTACATTGCCAACGTGTGCTTTGTCAAAGGTTGTAAGTGTGACCTGGCGCAAGCGCGATTGAAATTCGTTAGGCTGAAGCGCCACAATCGGAAGCATGCGTGTCTTCAGGTCCTCTTTCATTTTCTCCACGGCGGCGCCGTAGTCCTCGATATGGACTTTCAGTTTCTGGTAGTTGGCGTCGTTCGGGAATGGATCTAGATTCTCCAGCCGGTTACAACGGGCGCTCGCCGTTTCGAAACTATTGTGCGCTCTCCAAAGAAAAAGGGCGGAGAGCAATGTCGCCGCCCCTACGCTAATGAGAAAGCTCCCGAGCCAGCGATTCTGCTGAAACCAATTCATGGAATTTCCACCGGGTTGCGCAGATCGAGATGGAGTTCATAGGGGAAGGCCCACTCGGTGTTGGTCGGTGTGCTTGGCTTGATTGTCCGTGCCTGATTGTTGGGATCGATGGCAAAGAGCCGCGAGCCGACCAAGTTGCGAAAGTAATCTACGACCACTTGCTCCTGTTTTGGGTTCAGGAGATAAAGGCCGCGCACGAAAATACCGTCGATCGCGCTGCCGCTTGGTCGCGCGGCCGTCGCCCTTCCCGCAGGTGGCGAAGTTACCGGATTCGACGTCATCTCCATCATACGTTGTTCATCGACGCCGATTGGTTTTCCACCGGACATGGTAACAAGCTCCGTGATCCAGATGTCCTCTTTGGGCAGATGCGCATTGAGGTCCTCCAGAATCTCCGGCCAGAAATTGCGGTCGTTGATTGCGGTAATGAGCGGCGTCGCGATGCTGTCCAGAGAGGCTGTTTCCTTTCGCAGCTTACCGAACTTCGCTTCCGCTGCTTTCATCTTGTCTACCTTCGCTTGAACTCGTTCCGTGCTTTGCCGCGTCTCCTGTGCAGCACGTGTGTAATAAATCCCCCAGCCCACCAGCGCGAGAATGAAACAGGCCGCCGCCAGGATCAGAAACGGGCGCCGCTTTACCAATGCCTGGGCGCGAACCACGCTGGCCGGGCGGAGATTCAATTCCATCGGACATGCCGTTACCGTCCGAAGCGCCAGACCAACCAATTCACCCAGCAGATGGGCCGAGCGCGCAATCACACTCGCCGGCGCCGAGTCAGCAACTGCGACGTTGCGCAACGGATTGAAGAGCTCGATCGGCAGCTGCAATTTCTCTTGAAAAAACTCGCGCATGTAGGGCGTGCTGGCGCTGCCGCCACACAGAAAGACCCGGTCCGGCCGATTCCCCTGCTGCAGCGCGCGATAATGGCTGATTGAGCGCATCAGCTCCGCGTGCAATCGCGTCATGGTGCCGCGCACGATTTTGGAGGCGCGCGCAACATCGGGATTCTCCGGCTCGGCATATGCGCCTCCCAGGCTGACAAAGCCGTCGCGCTTCTTGCGTAATTCAGCCGCGACCAGGCTCTCGCCAAATTCCTTGGCAATCGCCGCCGTGATCGAGTTGCCAGCGATCGGAATACTGCGGGAGAAAATTTTCTCCGGTTCGATGAAGAGAAGGTTCGTCGTGCGCGCCCCGATATCGACCAGGAGCGAGCAGCCGCTCACGTCGCTGTAGTTGTATCGAAAGGCGTTGTAGAGCGCCATCGGCGCAATATCGACAATTGAAGGCCGCAACCCGCTTTCTTCCACCCCATTATTGATCTCGTCGAGCAAGTCGGCTTTGATCGCGACGAGAACCACCTGGATTTGCTCATCGAGCCCGCCGCCCACCAGTTGATAACCCCAAACGACTTCGCTAATCGGAAAAGGAATGTTTTGCTGCGCCTCAAAAGAGATGATTTTTTCGATTTTTTCTTCGTCGACCGACGGCAGTCTGACAAAACGCGCGAAAACCAATTGCCCGGCAGCAGCATAGTTAACTGAGCCGCCTTTTATTCGCAGCTCATCCATCATCTCGGAGAGAACACGGACCGTCTGCGCCTGACGCATTGTCTCGCTTGCCGGCTCGGCCAAAATTTCGCGTAAGCGATAATCGTGCAAGACCAGCCCACCCTGAGGCTGCATGCGAAACTCCGCCAGACCCAGGGTTTGCGATCCGACATTGAGACTTAAGATGCGCTTAGTGACGGCCATACGCTAAAAATTCCAAGCTCCAACATCCAAATTCCAGATAAATCCCAGGCTCCAAATTTCAAACTTCGGCGGTCGAGCGCGCTGCCTTTTGGTCCTTGGGATTTGGAAATCTCTTGGAGCTTGAGTTTTGGAATCTAGAGTTTCCGCTTCAGCGGTCATTGGCATTTGGGGTTCCGCGTTTCCGCTTTAGCGGCTCTTTATCTGCTCGTAACGGTCCCAATATAACGGCGCAAACGGCGTTTCGTTTTTGTTCAATACTAAACCGGTAACCTGCGGGATGGTTGCGTACCATTGTGGCTGGGCCCGGGCTAGACTCAATTCAGCCTTTACCACGCCTTGCTGGACGATCTGAACAGCTACGTTTTGCACTGAATTCGCCGCGATCGGCCGGTTGCCTGCGAAACGCACAAGCGTGCGCGGCGTGACGTAGACAACCGAACGGCGCTCGCGACCCGCGGGAATATTAACGTGCGTCACTTCGCCGGTGAACAGTCTCCCATTGAAGAGGATGAAATACTTCACCGTCAACTCATCGGTAAATTCCGGCGCGGCCGCAAATTCGACCTCCACTTCCAGCCAACGATCGGCCCCGCCCGGCGGGTGTTGTTCCGCGCCGCCATAACTGAATTGCGGCGTCGAAATCAAGTTCTTCATGATCTTCGTGATTTGAAAATCGCCGCCGCCGCGCACCTGAGCTTCCCCGGAAAGGGGCGCAAAGCCCAGAAAGACAGCCAGAACAAACCGAAAATTTGTTTCCGTAATTAAATGTCTTTTTTGCAACTTATTTATGCCTGCTCAGTAGTTTTTTAGGGACTGGCGAAAATACTCGATCGTTTTCTTAATTCCCTCCTCAAAGCTTACTTGCGGTTCCCAGTTAAGAACTTCTTTCGCCCGCGTGATGTCCGGCTGCCGAACTTTCGGATCATCCATCGGCAAGGGTCTATATTCAATAGTCGATCTTGCCTCGGCAATGCGGATGATTTCGTCGGCAAACTGTCGAATGGTCATCTCGCGCGGATTACCCAGGTTGACCGGCTCGTGAAAATCGCTCATCGCCAGTTTGAAAATTCCATCGATCAAATCGGAGACGTAACAAAAAGAGCGCGTTTGCGAGCCATCGCCAAACACCGTGAGCGGTTTTCCGCTCAGCGCTTGCCCGATAAAGGCCGGCACAACGCGACCATCGCGCAAACGCATGCGCGGACCGTAGGTGTTAAAGATGCGCACGATTTTGGTGTCGATCTGATGGTAGCGATGATACGCCATCGTCATCGCTTCGGCGAAGCGCTTCGCCTCATCATAAACTCCGCGTGGCCCGATCGGGTTGACGTTGCCCCAGTAATCTTCCTTTTGCGGATGGACAAGCGGGTCGCCGTAACATTCCGAGGTCGAAGCAAGAATGAACGAAGCCTTTTTGTCCTTGGCCAGGCCGAGCGTGTTATGGGTGCCGAGCGCGCCCACTTTCAAGGTCGGAATCGGCAGTTCGAGATAATCGATCGGGCTGGCCGGAGACGCAAAATGGAAGACGAAATCGATCTTTTGTTCGGCCAAGAAAATGAAATTCGAAACGTTGTGCCGGACGA
>QHRC01000152.1 GCA_003219995.1 Verrucomicrobiota bacterium | reverse complement strand
ACTGAAAAATCGGAACAATATCTCAGCGCCCGGCGCGAAACTGGCGCGGACATTCGGGTGATTGATTTTTGACGATTCCGGAAAACTTCGCCGAAGCGCGTCGAGCTTCGGATCATCGGGCGCAACAAGATAGGGATTAAATCCCGCGCGCTGGATTTTTCCTTCCCACTCGTAGCGCCATAAATCGTCGCTCGGCGCCAGGGGCAAAGCGATCACCCGAAGTGCAATTGCCACTGCGAAAAAAAGGACCGCTTGTTGCCGGGTTCGCATATCGATCTTGTTCGCCGCAGCGAATCCGTCCTTTGGCGGAAAATTGGAGGCGGCGATCCAATAGGAGATCCCGGAAAGAAAAGCTGCGGCGACAAATTTCACCGGCATCAATTCGAGCGTCCAGTCATCGAACAAATTGAGCGCCGCGAAAAAGAAAAGCTCCAGAACGATTGCAAATGAAAGGCGGAGAAGCGGGCCGCGTCTCATTTTTGGCCGGCGCGGTTCAGCTCCGCGCCACTGGATCGACGCTGAGTGCGGCATCTACCGGCAGCGGCGATACGTCCGCGGTGGTTCGGCCCCGCCGCAGGGCGCGCTGCATCCCCGCGCGGTGCGCTGCGAGATCAACAAGCTCGGCGACGCGCGATTTCAAAGCGCGCGCGCGGGTGGCGAGAAAAACCACGAAAAGCAAATATGGAATAAGCAACCAAAGGTCGACGTGGGAAGAATTGAGCTGCCGGTAAATCAAAAGCGTGATCGCTACCAGATTGAAAATAACTGTGGTGGTGACGAAACGATTTCGGAGCCGCACCCGGGTCAGGCATTTGGCGTCGCCATGATACTCGGTCACGGTTTGGAGGACGATGCTCCACCAAAAATTGCCGTAGATCTGAATGTCCCAATCATTCCAGCCGCTATCGACCGAATAGCGCCAGCCCTCTTCCTCCAGCAAATCGAAAATGGCGCCGAGCAGGTAGTGACGATCCCTGCCCTCTTCGCTCCAAAAAATTCGACGGCCCAGTGTCCCGGCAAAAGCAGCGCTGGCGGGCAAATGGACGTGGCGGCTGATGACACTGCGCGGCGTCCGTTTAAAGCGAAGCCAGGTGAAATAGCGCGACCACCCACGCACGAGCGGTTGGACGAAAGCGAGACAAATGACCAGAAGCCGTGCATGCAGAGTGTCGAACTTCGGCTCGATCCGCGCGTGCATCATATAAGAGAGCGCGACGCAAAGAGTGCCCCCGAGCATCAGATAAATGCGCAACGCCGGCAAGAATATGCCCAACCCAAAAAGAAAAATCGTGAGCGCGAACCATTCGATGCTGCCAAGATAACTGGCTACTTCCGATTGCGATGCCGGATAAATCGGCTGGAAAAAACCTTCGCCAAAAATTCCATGATAAATGATCGGCCGATTAACGAACCAACTGAAACGCGGCGTTCCATAAATTTGGCCGCGCCATTTGGTTAAGCCGGTAGGGCCGAAGAAAATCAAATGTTTGAATCGGAGGAGCGATTCGGCTTCTCCATAACCATCCTGCTGTCTCAAAAAGGCGCGCAGAGTAAAGCGGCGATGATGCCACACGATAGCGGTCGGGTTGAAGGCAATGACGCATCCGGCCTGTTGCAAGCGCCAGCAAAAATCGACATCATCGCCGGCGGTGTGGTACTCGACGTCGAAGCCGCCGATCTTTTCAAACGCCCACCGGTAGAAGGCCATGTTACAGCCAGGGATATGCTCCGCGATGGTGTCGGTGAGCAAAACATGACTGGGTCCACCCGGCGCCGCCGCGACACAGGCCTGCATCCAATTTTGCGCCGGCGGCGGGACGTTGGGCCCGCCTACTCCGGCGTAATCGTCGCTCACTAGCGTACCGATCAAATAATAGAGCCAGTCGGCGTCCACCATGCAGTCGGAATCGGTATAGGCGAGCACTTCCCCTCTGGCCGCGGCCGCACCGCTGTTGCGCGCGTGACTTAATCCATGATTGCTTTGGTGAATGTAACAAACGCGAGGAAATTGGGCGGCGATATAAGCTGTATCATCGGTCGATCCGTCATCGACGAGGATCACTTCGTAATTGGGATAGTTCAGTTTTCCTAACGAGTCGAGACAGGCCGCGAGCGTCTGGCCGCCGTTGTAAGAACAAACGATTACCGAAACAAATGGCGCCCGCGGCAGTGGGCAATGCGGCAGGACCGAGTTATCCTGGCCAAGTTTTTCCCGGAGTGAGGAGTATGCTTTTTTGGGCGCGCGCTCGCGCGTAACAATGCCAAAGGCCCAATCGGTTATTTCCTTCTCACCGGTGAACCATTCGTCCGTCCAGGCAAAGAAAATCGTTCCGGCCAGACCGCGCTTCACCACACTATCGACATGCCAGCCGAGCATTTCGGCCTGCTCCTCCTGCGAATGCCGGATTGTGTCCATCCCAAACTCACCCAGAATCAACGGCCGTTCTTCCGTCAGGTTTTGCAATCGCAGTAGATACAGCTCGAAGTCACGCTGAGTGTGCAGGTAAACGTTGAAACAAAAAAAATCGACGTTTTGCGGCAGGAGATATTCGGTTGGTGGATAGGTGGCGTAGGAAAAGAGAACATCAGGATCGACCGCGCGCCCGATCCGAATCAGTTTCTCGACAAACTCAGTAACGCGGCGCACCCCAAGCCAGCGCACCATCGTGCTCGAGATTTCGTTTCCGACAAGGTAACCAAGAACGCCGGGATGGCCGGCATATTCGCTCACCGATTCACGCACCGCCTCGGCAATGGCGTGGCGCGCCGATCGCTCGCGCAAAAATTCAATGTGTTTCGCCCACGGCAGTGTGATCAGCACTCGCATTCCGGCAGCCGCACAACGGTCGACAAACCAGCGCGGAGGCGCATGATAAACACGCACGACATTCAGTCCGATCTCGCGCATTAGCCCAAGATCGACATCCACCTGCTCCGGGCGCCCAAGATAATCCCCTTGCCCATCGGGCTTGAACGGCCCGTAGGTGACGCCTTTGACGAAAAACTTTTTGTCGCCCTCGAAGAGAAATTTCGCGAGCGGGCGAATTCGCGAGTTTGCAAGAGTTGTCATGTCGAGCGAAGCCGAGACATCTCTCATTGATCTCTGCTTTAACAGCAAGAGATTCCTCGACTTTGCTCGGAATGATAAAACAGAAATGCCACGGCGGCGGAAAGCGAAACGCTTCCTCTACAGAATCATAGACTCGCGAGACTTTCCTGCATGACTTCAGCGGTGCGCTCAATCTGTTCGACTGAATGCGCCGTCGAAATGAATCCGATCTCGAATTGCGATGGCGCTAAATAGACACCGCGCTTCAGGCAAGCGTGAAAAAAATTTGCGAACATTTTCAAATCACTTCGTTGGGCGCCGGCAAGATCGACAATCGGGCCGCGGGCAAAAAACAGACAGAACATCGATCCGATCCGATGAAAGGTCGCTTCAACTTTAGATTTTTGCAGCGCATCGCGCACACTGCGTTCAAATCGCGCGCCAAGCTCTTCGAGCAGTTTCCAGCCATTGGTCCGCTCGAGCTCGCGCAATTGGGCAAGACCTGCCGCCATCGCCAGCGGATTGCCCGAGAGCGTGCCGGCCTGATAGACCGGCCCATCGGGCGACAGACGATCCATTATCTCTCCACGTCCGCCAAACGCGCCGACCGGTAATCCGCCGCCGATCACTTTGCCGAGCGCGGTCAGGTCGGGTTTAATCTGGTAGATTTCCTGGGCGCCTCCGCGCGCGACGCGGAATCCGGTCATCACTTCGTCGAAAATCAAAAGCGAGCCGTGCCGGGTGCATTCCTCGCGCAAGATCGACAAGAAGTCTTTGCCGGGAAAATAAAGGCCGGCGTTTGCTGGAATTGGCTCAAGAATCACGGCTGCGATTTCGTTTTTGTTTTCGCGAAACGTTTTTCGGACAAGATCAACATCGTTAAACGGAAGCGAAATTGTTAGATCGACAAATGCTTGCGGAACACCAGCGCTGTCAGGCCGGCCGTGAGTAAGCGCACCGCTCCCCGATTTCACTAGGAGCGCATCCACATGCCCGTGATAGCAACCGTCGAACTTG
>QHRC01000151.1 GCA_003219995.1 Verrucomicrobiota bacterium | reverse complement strand
CCAGCTGCCCACGAAATCGATATATTCGTTTCCGTCGACATCCCAAATCTTCGCGCCCGCCCCGCGTTCGATGAAAAACGGTTCGCACCCGACATTGCGCAACGCGCGCACCGGCGAATTCACTCCACCGGGAATGCGCTTTTGCGCCGCGCGAAATAGTTCGGAAGAACGCGAAGTCATTTCGAAAAGCAAACGTTCCACGCTCAACGCCCAATACTCAACTCACCAGCTTTGACACGCTACGACGACAAGTTAGTCTG
>QHRC01000074.1:17395-23756 GCA_003219995.1 Verrucomicrobiota bacterium | reverse complement strand
TTGAAGCTCTGCGTGATACGATTACCTCCTCTAGTTAGTTGAGTTATTATCACTGACGCCGTGCTTGGCGCAAAAGTAGCACAATGGTCCAAGTTGCGTTCCGGCCGCCGCAAGCCTGAGGCTCTTGTTCCAATTCGTTGACTTGACCTCAATCCCAAAACCGCTTTACCTAGACGCTTCAGCCTCAGAGCACAGGAGGGCGCGCCTTGGAACTCAAAGAAATCAAAGAGATTAAAGCCATCATCGATCTGATGAAGAGGAACGGCCTTTCGGTGTTCGAGATCGAGAAGGAAGGCTTTCGACTGAAGCTTCAAAGAGCAGTGCCGGAACAAACAACAACATCTGCTTCGCCAGCAGCGTCCTCTTCGCCTAAGGGCACCGTCATTCCCGCCGAACCGACGCGCACCGCGCGCGAAGCCGCCGAGACCAAGCCGCTCCTGAAAGACATCGTTTCGCCCATGGTTGGAACGTTCTACCGCGCCGGCTCGCCGGACGGGGCGCCGTTTGTCGATGTTGGGAAGACCGTCAATGAAGACTCGGTCGTTTGTATCATCGAAGCAATGAAAGTGATGAATGAAATCAAAGCAGAAACCAGCGGTGTCATCGCCGAAGTATTAGCAGAGAATGGCAAGCCGGTGCAATTCGGTCAGGTGCTGTTCCGTGTGCACTGATTGAGAGCCGCGGCTAAAATCGGCGCGTCCAGCGGGCGCGCCCCACCATCATGTTTGAAAAAGTCTTGATTGCCAATCGTGGTGAGATCGCGTTGCGCGTGATTCGCGCTTGCAAAGAACTCGGAATCCGCACCCTGGCGGTCTATTCCGAGGCAGACGTCGATTCGCTGCATGTTCAACTTGCGGATGAATCAATCTGCATCGGGGCGGCGCCGAGTTCTGAAAGTTACTTAAAGATCGATCGCATCATGAGCGCGGCCGAGATTGGCGACGTCGATGCCATCCATCCTGGCTATGGATTTCTCGCCGAGAACCCGCATTTCGCTGAAGTCTGCGAGAGCTGCAATATTAAATTCATCGGCCCCTCTTCGCGTGCGATGCAGGCCATGGGCGACAAAAACGTTGCTCGGGCGTTTGCGCGGAAAGCCGGTGTGCCGGTCACGCCGGGAAGCGACGGAATTGTGGAGTCGGAACAGGACGCGGCTAAAATCGCGAAGAAAATCGGTTACCCGGTGATGATCAAAGCGGCAGCAGGCGGCGGCGGCCGCGGCATGCGCGTGGCGCGCAACGAACCGAGCTTGATGGCGGCATTTCATGGAGCGCGTCATGAAGCCGAGAAAGCTTTTGGGAACGGGGACGTGTACATCGAAAAACTCGTCATCAATCCGCATCACATCGAGTTTCAAATTATGGCTGATCGTCACGGTCGCGTCGTTCATCTCGGCGAGCGCGATTGTTCCATTCAACGGCGCAATCAGAAGGTGATCGAGGAATGTCCATCACCGCTCATGACCCCTGGGCTTCGCAAGAAAATGGGAAACGTTGCCGTGAAGCTGGCCAAATCTGTCGGTTACGAAAATGCCGGCACAATCGAATTTCTCGTCGATCAGGAGCGGCATTTTTATTTCATCGAAATGAACACCCGAATCCAGGTGGAACACACGATTACGGAAGAAGTTTATGGGTGCGACCTGGTCAAAGAACAAATTCGTATCGCCGCCGGGCAGCCGCTCTCGTCGCACATTGCCCACGCGACGCCACGCCTGCACGCAATTCAATGCCGTATTAATGCCGAAGATCCGGAGAAAGATTTTCAGCCCTCAGCAGGGCGAATCGATTTTTATTACGCTCCGGGCGGTCATGGAGTTCGAATCGATTCGCACGTTTATACTGGCTACAGCGTGCCGCCGTACTACGATTCGATGATCGCGAAAATCATTACGGTCGGAGCCACGCGGATCAATGCGATCGATCGAATGCGGCGGGCGCTTGGCGAGTATTATATCACAGGCATTAAAACGACGGTGCCGTTTCACGCCGCCATGATGCGCAGCGCCGAATTTCGCGACGGAAACTACGACACGGGCTTTGTCGAGCGAGTAATGTCCTCAGGCAAATTTGAGCTGGTTGCTCCCGCCACCCAGCTCCGTGAATAATACTTTGCGAAAGTTAAGCGACTGCCGGCTCTACGGTATCTTGGACCTGAGTTACGTTAATACGGCAGATGCGATTCGCGCGGCTGAAGCAATGATTGATGGCGGTGTTGATTTGATTCAGTTGCGCGGGAAACAACAGTCCATGGACGAGCTTGTCGATCTTGCAGCCCAATTACACAAAGTGACGTCCCGATTTTCAACGCCGCTGATTGTGAACGATCACCCCGAGATTTCTGCCAAAGTGCCCGTGGAAGGGGTGCATGTTGGTCAGAGCGACGATTTAATCGACGTCGCGCGAAAGAAAACTGGTCGCAACCTTTTCATAGGAAAATCAACTCACAATTTCGAGCAGGCGCTGGCGGCGCAACACGAAGGCGCCGATTACATTGGCTTCGGTCCGATTTTCGCCACGCCAACCAAACCTGATTATCAGCCGATCGGGTTGAAGCAGATTGAGAGCGTGCATCGGAACGTGGCTCTTCCGATCTTTTGCATTGGCGGAATTAAAATCGACAATCTCGAACAAGTCATCGCTGCTGGTGCACTTCGCGTTGCAATTGTATCTGGCTTGCTCAAAGCTTCGGACATTGCTGAGTACGCGCGCGCTTGCAAAAAACTTCTGATCGCTGACCTCTGATCTCCGATGTCTGTCTTAGTTGTCGGTTCCATTGCACTGGACGCGGTCAAGACACCGGTAGAAGAGCATTCCAATTTGTTAGGCGGTTCGGCTTCATACGCGGCAGTTGCGGCCAGTTTTTTCTCGCCGATCCGGCTCGTTGGCGTGGTGGGCGATGATTTTCCGGAATCCGAATTCGAGTTTTGGAAGTCGCGCAAGATCGACAGCGAAGGGGTGCAGCGGGCGAACGGAAAAACTTTTCGATGGTCGGGCGAATATTCATGGGACTTAAACACCCGCGAAACGCGTTCGATTGCGCTCAATGTCTTTGAAAATTTCAAACCCGCGTTGCCCGATGCATACCGTCAAACTGATTTTGTTTTGCTGGCAAACATCGCGCCGTCTTTACAATCGCATGTGCTCGATCAGATGAAGCGTCCGCGCTTTGTCGTCGCAGACACGATGGATCTTTGGATCGAGACAACGCGAGCGGACCTCGATGCACTGCTTCGGCGTGTTGATCTTCTCATCTTGAACGACAGCGAAGCGCGCGAGATAACGAAGGAAACGAGCCTCATCAAAGCGGGGCGGCGCATTCGGAAGATGGGGCCGCGTTATGTCGCGATCAAAAAAGGGGAACATGGCGCCCTGCTCTTTGGCGAAGAAGACCAATTCTTCAGCTGCGGCGCGTATCCGCTCGAGGACATCCACGATCCAACTGGGGCAGGGGACACGTTCGCCGGCGGCATGGCTGGATATTTAGCGGGAACAGTCAAGAAAGTGCGCTTCAACGATCTGCGTAAAGCCATGATCTACGGCAGCGTGCTCGCCAGTTTCTGCGTGGAAGCATTTAGCCTTGATCGGTTGCGCAAGTTGGCGATGGAAGAAATCGCGCAGCGCTACGAGACGTTCAAATTAATGAGCCAGTTTGAGGTAGCGATTTGATTTCTCGCGCATTGCTGATTTGGCTCGCTCTTTGGCTGGCGATTGCAACCGCAGGCGCCAGCGGCGATTGGATTACGCTTGAAAATTGTCGGCTCGTTCCGAACCCTGCAAATGACGGGGACAGCTTTCACGTTCGTGCGAATGATAAGGAATATATTTTTCGCCTCTATCTCGTCGATGCGCCCGAAACAGATGCAGTAAATCCGGCGCGACTGATCGAGCAGGCGAAACATTTTGGGATCAGTGTGCCGCAAGTTATCGAAGTGGGAGAGGCAGCCAAAGAGTTTACGCACGATAAACTGGCCGAGCCGTTCACCGTGTTTACGCACATGGCTAATGCAATGGGTCGAAGCAATATCGAGCGTTTTTACGCGTTCGTACAGACGAAGGAAGGCGATCTCGGCGAACAGTTGGTTGCAAACGGCCTTTCGCGAGTCTACGGAAAAATGGCCGTACCGCCCGGAGCCTCAAGTTCCGCTGCAGAATCGCAGAAACTTAAAGACCTCGAGAATCGAGCGAAGCAATCCAAGCTTGGAGGCTGGGCCGCAAATATCGCGGTGGTTCCGCCCGTCTCACCTCCGAGTCCGAGCAAGAACGAGAGATTGTTTGCTAACAAATTCGACATCAATACAGCGACCGAAAAAGAGCTGAAATTGATTCCGGGTATCGGCCCCGTGATGGCGGCTCGAATTATCGCAGCGCGGCCGTTCAGGAGCGCTGATGACTTGAAGAAGGTGAACGGGATCGGGGACAAAAAATACGACCAGATTCGGCCGTATTTTCAGTGATCAATTTCGATCACGAGCACGAGCATGAGTAAGAAAGAAAAGCGCGCCCGTGAAGATTCGAACCTCAAACCTTCTAATCCGTAGTCAGATCCTCTATCACGATTCGCGGCGCAAGGTAAGGTGAATGAGTTCGGCGGGCGCGTTCGCGCGCACGGGAAACCAGTTGCCGACACCGTTTGAGACGATGAGTTTGCTTTGTCCGCGAGTATAAACTCCGGACCAGTAACGAAACAACGCCGGGCCGAATCCTAGTTGTTCGTTCAACATCAACTGACCTCCGTGGGTGTGTCCCGATAGCGTGAGCGGCATGCCGGCTTCAGCCGCCGCGTCGAAGGCGTGCGGATGATGCGCCAGCAGAATTGGGAAAACGTCCGGACGACGTTGCTGCAACAGCGTGCGCACAGATCGCGAGATCGCTTCGTCGTGATTCGCGCCATTGCGACGCGTCCAGCTTAGGCCCAGTAACTGAACTGGCACACCGTGAACGGACGCAATAGCGGATTCGTCCAGAAGAAAGGGGATGCCGGATGCCTTTACGCGCCGCTCGAATTCGGAGGCGTTTTCAATCAGATCGTGATTGCCCTCGATCAAATACAACCCAAGACGCGGATCGAGCGCGCGAACCAGTTCGATTCCTTCGTCGAGGGTTGTGAGCGCATCGTTAATCAGATCGCCCGTCAGGAGAACCAGGTCGGCGCGGAGTTCATTGACCACGCGGACCATCTCGCGGAGAACGCGTCCGGAAGTGAAGCGTCCTACATGCATGTCGCTCACGTGTGCGATAGTCGTTCCGTCGAGGGCGGGTGGCAGATCGCGAATCAGGACAACGAGGCGGCGGACGCGGAAGTGATTCAGTTGGCGCAGGGCAATGCCAGTTAAGGTGAGAGTAAGCAGCGGCGGAGTGATGGCTGCGGCAACTCCAAGAAACTCACGGCGCGTGTACTGATTGTGATGATTCGAGAGTTGTTCCTCCGGTTGCCTGCGGCGCCTGCTTATGCGCACCATTTGTTGCACGAGAAGGATCGGTATCAGCGTAATGGCAAGCAGCGACAGCAAACCGAGTCCAACAAAATGCCAAATGAATATTGCAGCCGTCGCGAACTTCGGTAACCAACGGTCCCAACCTGTTTGAAAGAGCCGTCCGCTGATGAGCCATATCAATCCGGCTGTTTGGGCAATCATGAAAATCGTGACAAAGGCGCGGATCCACTTGCGATTCGTCGCGCGCGCCAGCACCCACCACCAGAGTATGTCCAGGGCAAACATCAAACCGATGATCTTGAAGATGAAACTCACGTTGTTAGGTTAGCTGTCCCAGAACGATTATCTGGCGGAAGCATCAAGGTCAAAACCCGGGGAGAATGCTTGAGGTGCTCGAAACACGAGCGATTCTGTCGCGATGACAGTTTTCCTCGGGTGCGGATTTGCGGCCAAGTATCGCGAGGGCGGAGGAAATTTTTCCGTGCCGCTGCAATGGATGCTTGGACTGCGCCGATTGAAGCTGGACGCAGTTTGGGTCGAATTACTGCCGGCCGCCCGGAATTTGCGCGACGATGAAGCAAAGATCGACAATTTCCGGCGGCAATTGCGCGGGCACGGCCTGGCCGGTCGCTATTGTCTCCTTTATCAAAAGCCGGCAAACGACGTCCACGATCTGGATGCGATCCGTTGCATTGGCATTTCGAAGCGCGAACTGCTCGATCGGCTGGCCGGTCCGAACACGCTGCTTAATCTTTGTTATTCGATCCACCCGCCGTTATTGCTCCAGTTTGAGCGGCGGATTTTTTGCGATCTCGATCCGAGCGAAATTTTTTATTGGATGACAAAGGTGGAAATGGGCCAGTCGCATCATCATCAGTTTTGGATGATCGGACTCAATGTGCATAGTCCGGAGTGCGGGCTGCC
>QHRC01000074.1:0-17245 GCA_003219995.1 Verrucomicrobiota bacterium | reverse complement strand
AAATATCTCGATCTCCCGAGGCAAGTGCCGGATGCGCAATTCGAACTGGCCATGAACATCAACGTTAACGACCCCGAGAGAACGCGTCTGGCGGAACGTGGATGGCATATCGTCGATCCGCACCGCGTCGCGCGAACACCAAGGAAATATCGAAGCTACATCGGAAGCGCACTCGCCGAATTCACCGCGATCAAGGGCGTAGACGTTGCATGGCAAACAGGTTGGCTGAGCGATCGGGCGGCGAGCTTCCTCGCTTCGGGACGGGCGGTCGTCACCGAAGATACCGGCGCCACGAAATATCTTCCGTTGGAAAGCGGCTTTCGTTTTGTCAGCGGGCAGAACGAAGCCATCGCCGCAATAAAAGAAGTCCTCTCGGATTGGCCAAAGATTTCAAGGCAGGCGCGGCGAGATTCCGTCAAGAACGTGCGCAAGATTCTCGACCTTTAGCGAATCATAAGACGCAAGTGTGAAACTGGCGTCACATTTCAAGAAAGAAACTTGATTCGCCGTTGCAAAACGATTTTCGGGTGTTACTCGTTGTCCCGTTATGGCTGATTTGATGAAAGCGGATGAGCTGAAGGCCCGCATGAAAAAAGTTCCGGAATGGGAGTTTGAAAAGAAGCACATCGAACGGACTTTTGAGTTTGATGATTTTGCCGATGCGATCGATTTTGTAAATGCCGTGGCCGAAGTGGCGGACGACGAGGAGCACCATCCCGACATCGATATCCGCTACAATAAAGTGCGGCTGGTTCTTTCGACGCACAGTAAAGGCGGTCTGACCGAGTTGGATTTCGCGCTTGCGGAACGAATAGATACGTTGTCGGAATAAGCAAAAGTGACGAGCGACCAGTGACGAGTCAATCGACACGGCTTTGGGTTGCTACGGTGGCCGTGATTCTTATCGTTGCCGCGGTTTGGAAATTTATCGATTGGCGCGTGCGGCCGCCGCCACCGCCCGCCAAAGTGAGCGCGCCGGCAAAGAGGCCGTGATTTCGACAGGAACAGCGCGCGGCTTTGTTCACAGCCTCCTTCGACTCGGCTCAGGACAGGCTCCGTGCCAAGGTCTCCGCCGTTTCAATATGATGTAACTAACGACCGGCCTTCATCGGCGTCGATAAAGGTGAACATGGTCTCAATTTCGGACCGGCCGGCCATACCGGCTTCTTTCTTGCGGCGTTTGAGCGTCTCGGAGACTTCGTCGTTCCAACCGCGTTTGCGCATGAATTCGTTCCAGACATAAATTTCATCCTCGGAGGGCTGCCGGCCCATGCTGAAACACCATTGGAGAAGTTCTTCGTCAGTTCCCCCCTGCTTCACCCGTTCTACCACTTGCTTGTAGTTGACGCGCAAAAAGTTGATGCAGCGCTCATCAAAACCCCGGCCGAGATTCGCCTGATAATCCGGAGGCAACTCGCCTCTGGCGTGCACGCGAATTTTGTCTAACATGCGGGCGAAATAGACTAATCCGCCGACCTGCACGAACGGACTGCGAAGGCCCAAGTCTTTCATGCAGAAATCATTTTGCCCGCTTTCCAATTCGTTTTCAAGCCTCGTGCACGCTGCCAGCATCAGCCGGCAATTTTTTGATGATTGCCGCTTGTCCACCGCACAACGCTGAGAGATGCTCGTCAAGATGGATCGGATCGTCGGAATAGAAACTGAGTACGGCTGTCTGCTCAGCGAGGAAGACGCGCACGCCAATTCCGAGGCTTGGCCGGCGAAGGTTAAGAATTATCTCTTTCGAAAAGCCCAGATCGGAACGATTGATCTTCACTATCGCGACTACGAGGAACCGCCCGGCAATGGCGGGTTCCTCCTGAATGGCGGCCGTCTCTATCTCGATATGGGGCACATCGAGTACGCGTCGCCCGAATGTTTGCATCTGCGGGATTTGGTCACCTACGACTTAGCCGGTGACGAGTTACTCCAATCGTCTCTCGTCGCCTTGGGCGCGGCCGGTCACGTCTCGTTCATCAAAAACAACGTCGACCATCACACCGGTGCCACGTTTGGTTGCCATGAGAATTATTTGATGCGACGCGAGGCGCAATTCACTCCGCCGGTCCTTGGGACGCTCCTTACTTTTCTGGCGACGAGACAGATTTTCACCGGTGCGGGCCGTGTCGGCCAAGCCAACCCCCTGGCGTTCGATTTTGAGCCGCCGAAACAAGAGGCGCAGGTGGATTTTCAACTGAGTCAGCGCGCCGATCACATTGTCAACGACATCTACCAGTGGGTGCAGTTCAATCGCGCCATTATCAATGCCCGCGATGAACCGCTGGCCGACTACCGAAAATATCGGCGGTTACATCTGCTCATCGGCGACTCAAACATGAGTCCATTCGCCACGGCTCTTAAGATTGGCACCACCGCATGCGTCCTCTCACTCCTCGAAGATGGCCGCTTGCCGCGCAATCTTGTCTTGACCGACGCGGTCCAGAGCACACGGGATATTTCGCGCGACCGAAGCGGACGCTGGATTGTCGATCTTGAAAACGGCGAAACGATCGGCGCGCTCGACGTGCAGTGGCAATTTTACGATCTCGCGCAGAAACGTTTTCGAAATCGCAGCGCGGAAACGAATTGGCTGCTTGAGAGCTGGAGCTTTGTTCTCGAGGCACTTGAGCGAAATCCATACTCATTGATTGGTGGCGTCGATTGGATCACGAAAAAATGGCTGCTCGAGATACTAATTGAGTCGGAAGGATTGAGTTGGAACGATCCGTGGCTGCAAAGTGTCGATCTTGAATATCACAACATCGATCCTGAGCGCGGATTGTTTTTCGGAATTACACCGGGCAAACGAATCCTGGAGTGGAACAACGGCGTGCGCCGTCACGATGCGACCCGCACTCCTCCGGCTAATACTCGCGCTTCGGGCCGCGCTCGCGCCGTGGCCGGCTTTCAACAACGCGATCAATCCTACGTGATCAATTGGGATTCCATCGCCTGCGATAGTCGCGATTTTCTCGTGATGGGCGATCCGTTCAAGACTTACAACGACGAAGTCGCAAAATTTCTGAGCACGCCGCGACCGGCGGAAACAACCGGCTCTGACGAAAAAGTTTGATCGTCTCGCTCCGGGTTGCCGTTTTCGAAATCCGCGATTTCGACAATTACCGATGCCGATTATTCCAATCGTTCGAGCGAAGGAATGCCATAATTTTCCTGGAGTGCGGGAGCTTCCGCTGCAACCTGGGCCACTTCCAGCTCGATCTGTTTTAGGTCTTCTTCGGTTTCGATTTTTATGAACCCGTCAATTGGATGCTTTACCGCTTCGGCCAGCTCGGCTAATGACTTGACTTCTGCACCGTTTACTTTTTTGACGACCAGGTAAGCGAGATCGTCGTAACCGATGGTAGCGTTGGCCGGCAGAACCTGGCTGAGCACGACGACTTTGCGATGGCCTTCTGGAAAAAGCTCGGATTGGAAACGATCGAGGTAAACGAATCTTTGGGGAGCTTCTTTCTGCCAGTTAGCGCCCCATTCCTTCAAATATTGACGCGACAATTCCTGAAAAATGACTCCGCCGAGAACGTAGTAGAGAGGCGGCTGGTCGAGAGAGTAGGGCGAGACAACGTAATTTTTCGCTGCGCGATGCTCGAGGGTGATTTTCAACTGCATCGGTTTGCCTTCGCGCTGGATCTGAAATGGCACGTTGTCGCCGGCAAAAGCGTGGGCTGTGAGCAAATTTGTAAATTCAATTTTACCGTAAAGCGGATCGACATAATTACCGTTCTGATCGATCACGTTGTTGCCGATTGCCATGACAATGTCGCCCACCTGCAGACCCGCTTTCATCGCCGGCATGTTCGGCTCCACACTCGTCACATAAACTCCACCGGGCTTTCCCGTTTGACCGGCGAAAGCACGCAGCTGCGGGTCGCGGGTCGGAAAAAACGAAAACCCGGCCGAAGGAAAACCATCGTACCGCTCGGTTTCGGCGTCTTTCAAAAAATGGGTGATGATAGGCGCGGGGATGGCGTCGACCAGTTGAGCGCGGGGATCATATCGGAGGAGTAAGCCGGCCAGCTTGTTATTTTTAACCAACGGAATGGTGTAGCTGTTCTCCCGATATTGCATCGAAATGCTGACGCGATAAGTGAGGAACTGGCCAACATCGACAGGATAATGAGTCATCTGAATGGTAGTGACCAAACCTTCCGTGGCAACGAGCGCGCCGGTCGGTTCGAGTTGCCAGGCGGCGAGCCGATCGCCCACCACCGTATCCGTCGCGATCTCGAGCGGCGCGATGCCGTCCAGAAAATTTTTCTCCGCCGGCTCAAGGAGAGCTAGGTTTGACTCATAGTCGATTACCTGAACGTTGGCCGCGCTTTTCTCGCCGGACTCCGCGCGCTCCAGCTCAACGTAATTTTGGTTCGCGACCAAGTCGGCCGTCACCAGAACGCGGCCTTTCGATAAGACGGCGCCGAGAGCGCGTTTCGATTGCGGCGCTTTCTTCTGCCACGGCCGAAAATAATCGTACGGCTGGCCGGTTACATTCACACGCACGAGTGAAAGCGGCTTCTGCTTGCCCTCCTTTGCCGTCGGAAGGGCCGGCTCCTTCTTTGCGATGGCCCCGGTAACCGTAAGGAAAATTATCGCGAAAGTGGTGAACAAATTGTTTCGCATTTTTTAGGTTCTCTTTCGATCTTCCGGAGTCTTTGCTACCGCTCTCCTTGTAATCCGGAAATCTTCTCTGTTTTGTCGAGCAGGTTTTCAGGTTGCATCGGCACGCGCGGGGAGGAGGTGCGCGCGAGCGACAGCGAAGATGGCCCTGTTACAGCGCTTACCTTCGTCTCCTTCGTCGGTTGCTCCTGGAGGTTTTGCTCCCGCACCACGTTATAACGTGTTTTGATTCGCTCACGTGCCGCTTCCGCTTGCTTCGGGTCGAGCACTAGCGGTGGTCCATCGCCGATGATTTTTACGACAAAGCGGTCTGCCGGCTCGGAAAACGTCTTCGCCAATTCGTCGAGTGTACGAATCTTTTTGCCGTTGATTTCGTCGACAATCCCCCCGCGATAAGGCATCAGAAAAGTGTTGATCGGGTCCGGCAAAATATTTGTCAGCACAATTACGTCCGGATGTTCCAGATAGATTTGCTCGAGCACAAAATAATCGAAGTAATGGCGAAGACGCAGATCAGTCGGCTGATAGGCCTCGATTAAGTCGAGGCTCAACGGCTGAAAAAGCAGCCCGCCGTAAACGACGAAACGCGGCCGTGCATCATAGCTATGGCCTTGAACAAGATAGGGCCATACGGTGCTTAGCACGATCTTCACGCTCATCTGCTGCTTGTCGCGCCAGATGTCGAATTTCACCGTGTCGCCCTTGAATTTTCGTTCCACCACTTCGGGCATCTCCACGTGTTCGCCTTCCAATTCGACACTCGCATCACTCGCAATCGAGTGATCGTCGATCGCCAGCAGCACATCGCCTTCGCGAAGCGTTTTCGCGCACGGTCCCGCTGCCACCACCGTCGTGACGAGCACTCCGCGGCCGTCGTCTTTCAATCCGAGAAATCTTCTCTGCGCCGGGTTCTGCAATTTGGCATACGTCATGGCAAGATCGACATATTTATCGTAATGGCCATCCTCAATATCTTTGAGGAAGCGGCGGATCACCGGAGTCGGCACCATGTAAGCGACACCCTGCGCGACATCGCCGCTGTAACCCTGAAACGCCACTCCGACCACCTTGGCGTTTTGCATCACCGGCCCGCCGCTGTTGCCGGGGTTGATCTGTGCGCTGATTTGAATCGCAAGGTGCGAATCGATCGATGAATGCGTGTAAAGCTGAAAGTCGATCCGTGAAACGATGCCCGCTGTGACCGACATGCGCTCGCCACCGATCGGATAACCATAAGCGGACACCGTCGATTCAAGCTCGGGAATTCCGCCGAATTTTAGCGGCACCATGTTCTTATAGAAATTGGGCGCATCGACCGTAATGAACGCGAGATCGCAATCGTTTGCCACGAATTGGACTTTCGCCGGATATTTGTTTGGATCGCCGTCGCGCTCCAGACTGTTGCTCACTACGTGCGCATTGGTCATGATGCGATTGCCCTCGACGACAAAGCCCGCGCCAATTCCGCGCTGCAAGGCGCCCGCGTTCCACGGCGCTCGATAATCGGGTTCCACTTCGGTTGAAGTGATTCGAACCAAACTTTTTTGAACAGGGCCATTCGGCCGCGCTGGCGGCACTGGCACGGTGACAATAGCCGGCGCGGCGGCGGTCGGTTTCGCCGACGCGTTCGGCTGCATCGGGAAAGGTAGTGGCGGCGCGTTTTGCTGCGCCTGGAGTTGAGTTACCTCAAACGCCACCAGCAAGATCGACAAGTAAAAGCGTTTCATCGCGGGAAAGTCCGAGAAGATGAAACGAACTTAGCAGAAATCAACCGTCTATGCCGCGAATCCGTGATTCAGGACTGCAGACTGAACGCAGCTGAAATTATGACGTGTATTTAAACGCCGGCACGCTCGAGCAGTGACGCCAGCACTTTTTCTGCTTCGAAGATTTCACGGGCGATCGCACGGGCCGCGCGAGCGTGGCGTTTGTAATTGCCATTGACCATTTTCACCGCATCGACAATTTCGCTTAACGACGTAAAGCTGAACAGCCCGGCATCACCGCCGTAATTTTTTGTGAATCCAGTTTCTTGAATGATCACTGGCCGACCCGCAGCGAGATAACAACCGCTGCGATCGCTAAACCACCCAGTGTTTAAGCGAACATACTGGTCTTTTGCAACAGTGAATTCGCCTTTGGAGCGGCGAATGTAATCGCGATAGAGCCAGTAATCGACACTGAGCTGAAGAGGCGAATGCAACCGCCAGCCGTTGCCCAGAAATTGTGCCTCCGTCTTTGCATCTTTAATATTGGTCGCGAGTTCGAATATTTCGCCGGCTTTCTTTGGTGCGGCGACAAAGCGCAGGAACTCGCGCGATTTGCTCCAGAGATATTTCTGGCCGCACCAGGTAATGTCCTTCAGTCCGCTGGTTGACCAATTCGCAATCGACGTAAAGACCGCAGTCCGGGCGGGAGCGCGAGCGGTTTGCCAAAAATCAGTCACCACCGGCTGACGGGTTGGGAGCCATTTGAATTGATGCGTCGGCACCGGAAAACTTTTTGTGCCGACGTTTTCGCCGAACGTAAAAAGTGCGTGATGATGTTGTAAATAATCGATTGTCGATCTTACGCCCTGGTCGATTTTGATCTGCTCAACGCCGGGATCGCTCTCGATGTAAACAAGACGTCGGCAGGCAAGAAGGTCCTCATTTAATTCCTGGGCGCCGCAAATATTCAGGATCGCATCGGCTTCGCAATAAAGCTGACGGACCCTTTTCAAGGATAAGCCCGCGGTCGGCTGGCCCCGCAGGTAACGCGCACAAAACGCCCATCGACTTTTAAATTGAAAATCGCGCGCTAATCGCGCGAGAACCTGCGACGCATAATCGAATTGATTGTTTATTTCGAACGTTTCCGGGTTGTAGGGAAGCCGCGCCGAATCTTCGATATAGTAAACATCGTGACCAAGCCGTTGCAGGCCGACGATGTAATGAACGTGCTGCCAGATCACACCGGCAATCGGCATCGAACCCATGAAACCCATCACGACGATGCGCTTGCGTTTCATTTTGAAACCACGAAGGACACGAAGAGCACGAAGAATTAGATCCGATAGCCGCGATCGAGCAGGACATCTTTGTAACGAACGGGTAGCGGAACCTCCACCTGAAATGGAATGCCCGCATGCGACAGCTCGCAGGCCAAGCACTGACGATATGTCGATTCGAGTAAAGCGGGCCTAAGACTGCGATGAACTTCGAGCGCGCAGCCGATCACGCTTCGCGACAACTCATCAAATTCCATCTTCGTGTCCTTCGTGATCTTCGTGGTGCTCAGAATTGTTTCACCACAACGGCGGGATTGCCAGCGACGACCGTGTTTGTCGGAATGCTCTTCGTGACGACCGAGCCCGCGGCAACGACCGAGTTTTCACCGATGGTTACGCCCTTCAAAATTACCGCATTCATACCGATCCAGACATTGTCGGCAATTCTAACCGGCGCGGTTTTCAGCTTTGGCCGAGCCGGACGATCTTTGAAAAATGGCGCGAGCGCCTGCGCGTCGATCAGGCGCTGCGTCGGCTCAAGCGGATGAAAATCGGAATCGGCGATGCCGACGTTCCACGAGATGAGACAGTGCGACCCGATGTCGATCTTCTCCTCCGCCATGATAAGCGCGCCGTTCAACAAAGTGAAATCGCCGATTGTGCAGCGCCCGTTCTCACCCACTGCAAAAGAGCATCCCGCGTAACATGAGACATGTTTACCGATCACAACCGCATTTGGCTTTCTGCTGCGGAGATGACGAAAAATCTGCGCGGTCTCGCAATAAAAACCTTCGCCAAATACCACATTTGAGGGAATCGGATGCGGCCACCAATCGCTTTCAACATGTCGGTCTTGTCGAACGTTACTCATGGGTGAAATTTTCCCGAAGTATAAAGATTTGCGTAAACTCCGCCGCGCGCGACTAACTCGGGCCCGCGGCCCTGCTCGACAATGCGCCCACCCTCGAGCACGACGATTTGATCGCAATTGTGAATCATAGCAAGCCGATGTGTCGCGATCAACGTCGTACGACCAAGCATCAGCTCCTTGATCGTCTCCATGATCGCCGCCTCAGTCGTCGGATCGAGTGCCGAAGTCGGTTCATCGAGGAGGAGAATTGGCGAGTTTTTTAAAAAGGCGCGCGCAATTCCGATACGTTGCCGCTGGCCGACACTTAAATGTCCGCCCCGTTCTCCGATCGCACTTGCGTACCCGTTCGGAAGTTGCCGAATAAAATCATCCGCCTGAGCGCGTCGCGCGGCATCGATAATTTCAATTTCGGTCGCATCCGGTCGTCCATAAGCAATGTTTTCGCGCACGGTTGTGGAAAAGAGCAGAGTGTCTTGCAAGACAATCGCGATTTGCGCCCGTAACGATTTCTTCGTGATGGTGCGCAAATCGCGGCCATCGATCGCGATTGAGCCTGCAGTCGGATCATAAAACCTGGGCACCAAACTTAAGAGTGTGCTTTTCCCCGCGCCTGTTCCTCCCACCAGCGTGACGATTTGGTTTGGTGAAATCGCCAGATCAACATTATGCAGCACATGTCGATCTTGCCCATATCCAAAGGACACATTTTGGAATCGGAGGGCGCCGTTGGTCTCGGCAATTGCGATTGCCTCCGGCGAATCGACTACATCATCCTGGCCATCGAGCACCTCGAAGCACCGCTTCGCTCCCGCGGTCGCACCTTCCATCGCCCATGCCGTGTAAGTGAGCGATTCGAGCGGCTGATAGAGCATCAATAAATACGCGCTGAAGACAAGGAGCGAACCGAGAGTAAGCGTCCCGGCCAGGACATGGAGTGTGCCCACGTAGTACATCGCCGCCGTGCCAACGACCATGAGCGTGCTGATCACAAGCGCGCTGTTCACATTGGTTAGCGTTAGACGCAGATTTGCCTGCAAACTCTGGCTGGCTTGTTGATGGAATTGCCCAACTTCAAACTCTTCGCGCCCAAACGCGTGCACCATGCGGATTGAGCTAAGGCCTTCCTGCACTTGCGCGAGAATCGCGCTCTCGCGCTCCTGAATGAACGTGGATTCGCGGCGAATCCGGCGTGCAAAAAAGTAAATCGCACCCACCACTGGCGGGACGATGGCAAGCGAAAGCAACGTGAGTTGCCAATCAAGCCGCACCATGATCAGAAATGTGCCGGCGAGCGTGATTGTCGATCCAAAAATATTTGTGAAGCCTTTGTTGTAGATCGTCTGGATTGACTGCGAATCGTAGGCGACGCGAAAGCTGGAATCGCTGGAGCGGCGCATATCGTGGTATTTGAGCGAGAGCGATTGCAGGTACGAATAAAGGTCGGTCCGAAGCTTGAGCAGCGCTTGTAGACCGATTTTGACGAAGAGGTAGTTGGTAATCCAGTTGATGATGCCCCAGAAAAGCTGAATCATCACGAGTGCGAGGCAAAGCAGGGGAATCCACAGACGCCAGTCACTGCGCGCGGCCTCATTCGGCCGCAAAAAATCGTCCACAATAATCTTGAATGGCCACGGCTTAAGAAGATTCAAACCGATACCGCAGAAGGTGAGTAGGAGACCGAAAACTGTTTGTCCCCAAAAGGGACGATAGTATCGGAAGACGCGTCGGTAGATCGACATGGAAATTTAAGATTGCAGGTTCCCGATTTCAGATTCAACTACGGGCGCGGCCCACTTGTTCATTGCAAAGGCTAAATCTGAAATCCGAAATCTGAAATCTTTTCATGCATCATCTTGTGGAACTGTGGTTCGGATGGGTTCTTACCGGAGGCTACATCGGCATTGTCCTTCTCATGGCGATGGGGAGCTCACCACTGCCGGTGCCTGCCGAAGTGGTAATTCCGCCTGCGGCTTTTTTGGCCGCGCAGGGTCATCTTAGTTTCAGCGGCGTCATCATCGCTGGAACGATTGGCTGCTACCTTGGCGCTGCCGCGATGTATTGGCTATCGCTGCTCGTTGGCCGGCCAATCATTGTGCGCTACGGCCGTTTCTTGCTGCTTAAGCCGCACAAACTCGAGCAGGCGGAGATCTGGCTAGCTCGTTATGAGGCGGGTGGAGTTTTCTTTGCCCGGCTCCTCCCGATCGTGCGTCATGTCATTTCGATTCCAGCAGGAATTGTCCGGATGAATTTTACAAGTTTCAGCGTAGTTACGATTTTGGGTTCGGCGATTTCGTGCAGTCTTTTGGCTTATTTGGGCCACCAGGCGTATTTGGTCGAGCCCGAACTTTTGACGAAACCGGAGGCTATGCTGCACTTCATCCGGGGACAATCAAGGTGGATATTACTAGTGGTCGCGGTCTTTGCCATACTCTATATATTGACGTTACGGCTGATGAAACCGCGGTTGACACCGCCGAATTAATCGTTCAGTGTTCACAAATAAGACACAAGTGTCAAACATTCCGGCCTAGCCGGAGTAGTCTTGCGTTGGAAGAAAAGCAGGTTCCCACGCTACGGCAGAATGTCCCTCATTGGCACTCTATTTGCTCCTTGAAATGCCGAATTGGTATGAAGAAAACGACCCAAATCCTCAAGCAACGCCCCAAACTTTCCCTCGGAGACCTGATCCTGGCCGTAAGCTCCTGTACTAAGAGCACAAAAGAAACGGTCGCAACGGTCGCAGACCTTTTCGCCAGCGGCCGAGTGCGTGTTCAAAACAACGGCCGCTTTATTCGCGCCCGCGTTTGTTAGACGGCAAGATCGACAATCGAATTTGATAATCGCTCCGGCGGCGAATCTGCCGGAGCGATTTGTTTTTCGCACAAAACGCTTTCCGCGTTGAGAGAGCGCTTTTATCTTGGGTCGGTGATCGATCGTTATTCCCGGCCGGAAATGCGCCAGATTTGGTCGGATGAGCGGAAATTTCAGATTTGGCTCGAGATTGAAATACTCGCCTGCGAGGCGATGGCCGAGTTCGGCCAAATCCCAAAACAAGATGCGGTCGAAATACGGAAGCGCGCGCGCTTCTCCATTCCCGAGATCGTGGAGATCGAGAAGCGCACAAATCACGACGTCATCGCCTTCCTCGAAAATGTTGCGGAATCAGTGGGGCCGGCGGCGCGCTGGATCCATCAGGGGCTGACCTCCTCGGATATTTTGGACACGACGCTCGCGATCCAGTTGACGGAATCAGCGAGAGTTCTGAGTGAAGACGTAAAAAAATTGCGCACGACCGTCGCTGATCGGGCGCGCCACTTCAAGATGACGCCGATGATCGGTCGCAGTCATGGTATCCACGCCGAGCCGATCACCTTCGGGTTAAAACTCGCTTTGATGTTCGACGAATTTGGGCGCGCGGAAGAGCGATTGAGCCAGACAATCGAGCGCATTCGAATCGGAAAACTAAGCGGCGCGGTCGGCACGCATGCCCATGTCGATCCTGCGATCGAGCGTGTCGTTTGCGAGAAACTTGGCCTGAAGCCGGCGACGATTTCGACGCAGATCGTGCAGCGCGACCGGCACGCGGAGTTTCTGGCCACACTCGCCGTGATTGCATCGAGCGTCGATCGCTGGGCCACTGAATTTCGTCATCTCCAGCGGACCGAGGTTCTCGAAGTGGAAGAACTCTTTGGTGAAGGACAGAAAGGCAGCTCGGCAATGCCGCACAAACGCAACCCGATCACCAGTGAAAGGCTGAGCGGGTTGGCACGCGTGATTCGCGGCAATGCGGTTGTGGCGTTGGAAAATGTCGCCCTCTGGCATGAGCGCGATATCAGTCATTCCAGCGCGGAAAGGATCATTTTGCCGGACTCATGCACGCTGCTCGACTACATGCTAGTAAAGTTGCGAGAAATTGTCGAAGGCTTGCAGGTTTATCCGGAACGAATGGAGACAAACCTCGCCATGACCAAAGGCCTGTATTTTAGCCAGTCGGTTTTGCTCGCGCTCACGCGAGCGGGCGCGGAGCGAAAGAATGCGTATGAAGCGGTGCAACGAGCCGCAATGAAGACTTGGAAAGGCGACGGGACTTTTGCGGACAATGCGAAAAAGGAACCGGAAATCGCGGCCCGACTTTCCGCAGCGGAAATCGATCGCCTTTGCTCGCTCGATGTTCACTTCCAACATATCGATGCAACATTCAAAGCGCTCGGCTTGGATTAAATCGACAGCAGCAAGATCGACAATCGATCGCCGGAACCAGTTACCTGGCCGGACTGAGAAGCAATTCGGAAATTCTCGCTATGTCGTCGAGTTTGCATCAGCCAGGTCCGGTTTCGGAAAGAAGTTGCCGCTTCGCTTCCAGCCAATCAGAACTTGCGTCACCCGGGAGACCAAATTCCCGTCGCCGTTCCGAAACGAAGTAAGCGCGGAGACGAACTTCCTCGTCTGATGGCTCGGGCGTTCTCATCTTCGCCTCCTCTTTCGGCATCTTCGTTTTCCGCGCGGTTGCACTTTTCTTACGCGTAGGCTTGCCGTTTTTCTTGCTTGTCGACGTGCGGCGCGGTGGCGGAACAGCGCTCAGTCGCGAAGGAACTTCATTTTTCTGTTGCTTCGGCATGGCTTCCCCCGCAGTCACTCGAACTGGCCTTGAAGTTTGCGCCGACGCAGCGGGCTCAACGGTTTTCGTCCGCACTGGGACTCCGGATGATGTTCGCTGCACGAGACTGACGAGCGCGTCGGATAGAAACGGCTTTTCGATGGTTGCGACCACATTCTCGAGGCGCGCCGCTGCGGCGTTCATTTCCGCCACGTGAGCGGACATCATCAGCACCGGGATGCGCGCGGTGTGCTCGTTCTCCAATAGCCGCCGGCAAACTTCGTCGCCATTGAAATCCGGCAAGCTATAATCGAGCAGCACGAGGTCGGGATTTACGCGCTCGATTTGTTTTATTCCATCGGTTGCGTTCAGCGCGGTTGTGATTTGCAACTCGGGATCCGCCGTGGCCAGCACATCCTCGACAAAGATCAGCAGCATGTCGGTATCATCGATCAGGACGATTTTCTTTCCCATCTTGGCGGGCAGCTTCTCAGGTACGGCCTTTTCGGTAATTGGAATGTCCGGAATCTGGCTCGCTTTAAGTTCGCGCAAAGCCTCCAATAACGTCGCTGACCAATCCGGCCGAATTGGCGGCCGCGCCGGAACAGCTGCTGCCCGTTCGTTCATTCTCGCCTCGGACCAGCTCAAGATTTCGCGCAGAGCTTCTTCGCCACTGAGCTTTTCCGTTTTGGCATGCGAAACTTGACCCCCGGTCAGATGAATCTCACCGGTCCGCTCGCCGCGCGCGTGAACATCGACAATCACATTTGCGCCGGCCGCGTAATGCAATAAGACGACGTCAATGGGATTGAGAGTGGCCAAGCTTGCGCGCGGACTCGCGGATTTCGAGTGGTGCCACGGTTCAAGCATCGCTTGAACGGCTGCTTCGAACGTCGCCAGTTCAAACGGCTTCTCGATGAATTGCAGCGCGCCGAATGATCCGCGCTCGACCGCGATGGCGGCGGGGATCGCGCCGCCGATGATCAGCGCACCCGCATCCGGGTATGCGTCTCGCAGTTTTTCCAAAAAATCGGTTAACCCCGGCCATGGTGGATCGACGTCGATGATAAACAGCTCGGGTCCGATTTTTGCACTGAGGGTTTCCGCTTGAGCGAGAGATCGGGCAACGGAGATCGCGTGTTGCGGCGCAAACTTCTTGAGCGCCGCGCCGACGGCTGCGGCGAGCGCTTCGTACTCTTCTAAGAGAACGATGCTATGATCGGAAGCAGTCCCGGCGGAAGATTGATGAAAAGCAGGCACGTCGGCAACGGCTCAAAATTACGAGAGTAAGACAAGCGTCAGGCATGGTCAAAGCAAAGGAAGCGCAAGTTGCGTGCCCTCCTGCCGGGAACCGCTGCCTCGCCGGTCGATTTGTTATTCGTAGCGCAGCGCTTCGATCGGGTCGAGACCCGCTGCCCGAACTGCTGGATACAAGCCAAATCCAATGCCGATTCCCGAGCAAACAATCAAACCGGCCAATGCCCAGCCAAAAGGAAAGATCAGGTCAACCTGCAGCCAAAGCGCGAGCAAATCCCCGCCGATCACTCCGAGAAGAATTCCGAGAACACCGCCCGCTTCGGAAATAAAGACTGCCTCGGTCAAAAACTGCCGCAAGATGTCGCGACTTCTTGCCCCGATCGACTTTCGCACTCCGATTTCTTTTGTCCGCTCGGTCACGCTGACGAGCATGATGTTCATGATACCGATGCCCGCCGCCACCAGAGCGATAAAACTGATAACAAACGCACCGATGCGCACGACGCCCGCAACCGAAATAAACGCGCTCTTGAGTGAATCGTTCGAGTAAATCTCAAAATCGTTTTCCTGATTTGCCCGCAATCCTCGCGCGATGCGCATCGCGCCTATCCCTTTACCCATCGTTGCGTTATACGTTTCCGCGGAAAAAGATTGCGTTGCGATGTTAACCGTTCGCTTCGCTTCGCCGAAATCCTCGAAGAACCGCGTGATTGGCATGACGCAAAGGTCATCCTGACTTTGACCGAACGCGGTCCCTTTTTCGGCGAGAACACCGATCACGGCAAAAGTGTGACCGGTTACCCTGATTGTCTTACCGATGGGCGTTTCATGCGGAAACAAACGTTTTTCAACCATCTTTCCGACGACGATCACGTTGCGCGCAAGATCGACATCTTCATCGTTTATATTCCTTCCGTAACCGAGCGTATAAGCATTCGCGGTCAGAAAACTTCGATTAGCTCCAACGATGAGAAGACTCGGTGTGGTCTTCACACCTTTGTAAACCGCCTGACCTTTCACCTCATAAGCAAAACTCTTGAGGCAAATCTCGCGGGCGCTTTCCTCCATCAACTTGTAATAATGCAGCGCCTGCCGGTAGGTGATGTTGTGCCGGTTCTGATATTTTTTCTTTATGTCGCCGCCCATGCTCACATTGGCCGGGTACTTCGCGAATTGAAAAATGTTCGATCCAAGAAAGCTCAAGCCATTTTCAATGGAACTTTGCAACGCGCCGATTGCGGTCATCACTGAGATGACGGAGAAAACGCCAATCGTTATGCCGAGCATCGTCAGAGCAGAGCGGAGTTTGTTCGCCCCTAACGAGCTCCAGGCCATCTTAATGATTTCGCGAAATAACATGCCGCTCTTTCTCCTTAACCGCAGAGCACGCAGAGATCGCAGAGCTCAATCATAAACGGATTTCTTCAACGAGCCCAAGCACGCGTCGTCGCAGTCCATGCTTCAAAAGCTCGACATTAAAGTTGATAAGAAGACCAACCTTCCAGCGCCCAGCTTCAAATAGCTCAATAATTGTGCGTCGTGAAGCGGCAGTCGTGAATCGATTGCTTTGATCTCGACCAGGACTGAGTCTTCAACTACGAGGTCTGCTCGGTAGCCGCAGTCAAGCTCGATGCTCTTGTATACTACCGATATCAGAACCTGCCGTTCAAAGCGAACACCGCGAATGCTCAACTCGCGGCACAAGCACATTTCGTAAGTAGATTCCAGCAATCCAGGTCCAAGCGCTCGATGCACTTCAATAGCGGAACCGATGACGCTATCAGTAAGTTGATTAAGGTCTTCCACAAGCTCTGCGCTCTCCGCGGTTAAAGAACTCTCATTCATATCTGAGGGCTGTCACCGGATCGAGGCGCGAGGCCGTCCAGGCCGGCGCAAAACCGGAAATTAAACCGGTCATGACCGAAACGATCATGCTCATCAAAACCAGGCCAACCGAAAAATGAATCGGAAAATCGGGGAAGGCTTTTCCAATTCCCGAACACAATAAGAATGCAAAGCTGAGTCCGATAAATCCGCCAACCAGACAAATGGCGGTCGATTCAATCAGGAATTGCAACAAAATCGTCCGTCGACGCGCCCCGAGCGCTTTGCGGGTCCCGATCTCTTTGGTGCGCTCTTTCACGCTCACGAACGTGATGTTCATGATACCGATCGCGCCGACAAAAAGCGACAGGCCGGTGATAAAAAGCCCCGCGAAGGCGATCGTATTTTTCACCGGGTCGAGCGTGCTCTTTAGTGCTTGTTGTTCGTTGATCGAGAAATCGTCCTTTTGTTCCGGAGACAACCCGCGCACGCGGCGCATGAATCCCGTTAGCTCGTCTCTCGCTTCGGCGAGTTTTGTTTTGTCCCTCACCTTTACCAAAATGTCCGAGTCGCTTTTCGCAGCGAAATATTTTTGGAATGCCGACAGCGGCATGATCACTTGCGAATCCAGGCTGAAGAGTCCGAGAAAGCTGCCTTGCCGCGAGATCACTGCGATTACTTTGAAAGGCTGCCCATTAATGAGCACCGATTTGTCTCGTAGCCAAGCACAGAGACGTTTGCGCCCCCCCGAGATTCTAGCTCGTTGAAAAAGCGGCCTTCCTTAAAATCGAACGTCGAGGTGATGATGTAATCGGAAACCGTTCCCCGGACCAGAACGTTGCTGACTTCGTTGTCCGCGTATTTGACGCTCCGGTAAAGGCCGGAAGTAGGCACTGCGCCGACGAGGTTCGAGTTTGGTGTCGCGCCAATCATGCGATTGAGCGGCTCGGCATACTCGGTCTTGATCTTTTTGCGGTCGCGATAATTCCACCAGTCATCCACATTCTTCCAAGGCCACTGTGTGACATAGAGAACGTCGTCACCGAGCACGGACATGCTTTTGTCGAATCCAGTT
>QHRC01000189.1:2458-5956 GCA_003219995.1 Verrucomicrobiota bacterium | reverse complement strand
GCTGCCGTTACCGGGAACCGGTTTACCGGAGCCTGCGTGAGCTGGCCATGAGCTACTTCAATATCTATTTTAATTTGCGCTGGGAACGCACGCTCCGCCGTTATTCGCGCCCGGTGAATCTCGCCCGCTTCGATTATCTCAACTGGATGACAACGCAAAAACCGATTTGGTTCATCGCCGAACACCTCTGCGACATCCCGCACATCTCGCTGCTAACATCGACAATGGAAAAAAACCTTACTCGCGTCGATCCGCGCACGATCAAAGCCGAAATGCTCGGTCATCGAAAGAAATAACTCCTGCAGACGCTATACGTGAATCGCGTATTCCTTTATTTTTCGGCAGGGTGCAGAGAGGACGCGGTCGGCCATTGAAATCGCTTCCAGCTCCAAGGGTGCTTGCGCGTAGCCAATGGTTAAACACTCGAAAAGGTACTTGCGCAGAAAAGGAAGAATTCCGCCGAGCCGTTCGTACTGCGCCGTGTGGGCAAGTTCATGCACAATCAAGGAGCGATCGCGCCAGCAATCCGAGCGAATAAAAAGGCCGTGACGGAAAGCGAGACCGCGTGGCGGCGGAGTGAGGCACCGGATCGATTCTGCCGCCGCTTTTAAGGCCGGATGCAGTGGCGCCGGGATTTCGTCCACCTGCAATAGGCGGATACGCTTGGGATTTCGAACCCCGACAGCCACGGCATCGAGCACCTCATGTTCAGCCAGTGACACACCTTCCCGTAAAATTCGTTCCTCCTCTTCGGTCGCCCATTCTACCGCCAGCGGAAGCAGTGTCTCAAATTGTTCGGGCACCGATTCTTCACCCATAAAGGCAGAATGGAGCAAGAACCCGGCCTGATGATCGCCGCCATGGTGTGAAGTTAACTGGAGATAGCTCTCTCGCCGCGAGGCTGTCTCAAGCCCGCCTGCAATTTTCGCAGTGCACGCTAATGTACGGCCATGAGCGTACAAGTATACGGTTGCAATCACGTCGCTATCGAGGTGGATGACATCCGAAAGGCGATCGAGTTTTACCAGGACGTCTTCAACTTGGAGAAACTCGACCGCGGTGAAGGCGATGCCTTTTTCAAACTGGGCGAGCATCAATTCCTCGCCATCTTTGAAGTGAACAAATTGCAACCCGCAAACATGCGGCATTTCGGAATCATGGTCCGCGATGAGCAGCAACTGGCGGAAGTGCGCAAGAAATTGACCGGCAAATACAAGTTAAAACTGGAGCCGCCGTTCCGCTGCGACTTTCGCGACCCATGGGGCAACCGTATCCAAGTGGTCGATCTCCACGACGAATCCTTGATCTGGATGTTGCCGTATCGCGAAGTGCAAAAAGCAGGAATAAAATTTTCGATGGATTAAGAGCTCGCACAACGGCCACTAAGGACACAAAGAGATTTTGGGTTTGTGCTGCGTCATGTCCGCTGTGTCCTTTGTGCGAGTAATTTTCTGACGCTACATTTACACGCATGAGTAAGCTCACCGGCAAAAACATTTTGATCACCGGAGCGTCACAAGGACTTGGGCGCGCGATGTCGGTGCGTTTTGCGCGCGAAGGCGCAGCCGGTCTTTCGCTTGTCGCACGCCACATCGACCAGCTTAATAAAGTGCGCGACGAAGTCCGCAAGCTCGCATCGAAGATCGATATTTTGGTTATCGAAGCGGATGTGAGCAAACCGCGCGACATCGAGCGGATCGTCGCCACCACGCTCGCCCAATTCAAAGGCCGCCTCGACGTGCTGGTGAACAATGCCTCGACCATCGGGCCATCGCCCATGCCAACCCTGCTTGATTATCCGGTCGAAGATTTTCGTCAAGTGATCGACACGAATTTGATCGGCCCATTCCTGCTCATTAAGAATGCTTTGCCCGCGATGATCGAGCGCGGCGGCTCCATCATCAACGTGACGAGCGACGCGGGCCAGGTCGGTTACCCCGGCTGGGGCGCGTACGGAATTTCCAAGTTTGGCCTTGAAGGGATGTCGCAAACCTGGGCGTCGGAGTTGGAAGAAACCGGCGTGCGTGTTAATTGGGTCGATCCGGGAAATATGAACACGGCGATGCATCGCGCGGCCGAGCCGGAGGAAGACCCGGCCGAATGGACGAATCCTGCCGACGTAATTGACGTATTTCTTTTCCTCGCCTCCGACGAATCGAAAGGCGTGAGCGGAAAACGTTTTCAGGCGCAGGAAGATTGGAAAGCGGAAGCCTCGACATGAACGCGCGGATTCTTTTTCTGTCATCCTGAGCAGCGCACCTACTTTTCTGTCATCCTGAGCAGCGCACCTATTTTTCTGTCATCCTGAGCGAAGTCGAAGGATCTGTAACTTTGTCTCGGGATCACGACTACTGGGTTTACATGATAACCAACAAGACGCGCTCCACACTCTACATCGGTGTGACCAACGATTTGCTGGTGCGTGTCGCTCAACATCGCCGGGGAGAAATTCCCGGCTTCACCCGCGATTATCATTGTACGAATCTTGTCTATTGCTCGCACTTTCGGGATATTCGGGATGCGATTGCGTGGGAGAAGCAGTTGAAGGGTTGGCGGCGTTCGAAGAAGAATGCGCTCGTTGAACGCGATAACCCGCACTGGAAAGACTTGGCCGCTGATTGGTTTTGAATTCGACCGAGAAAATAGTCAGGTCCTTCGACTGCGTTTCGCTTCAGCGAAACTTCGCTCAGGATGACAAGATAAGATGACTCCGCCATTCACATTCACGCTGCCGCCGGAATTAAGCGCGAAAGAGCCGCCGGAACGCCGCGGAATTTCGCGCGATCAGGTCCGCTTGCTCGTGATCGATCGGGCGAGCGGGAAAATCCAACACTCGCGTTTCGATAAGATCGACACTTACCTTCGCGCAAACGATCTGCTCGTTTTTAATTCGAGCCGCACATTGCCGGCGTCATTGCGCGGTTGCGATTGCAGCGCGGCACACGGTCCGTGCATGGAGGTGCGTCTGGCCGAGCGTTTGCCGGACGATTCGTGGCTGGCGCTTTTGCTTTGCGAACAAGGCGATCCGTTCGGCTGCGGCTTGCGCGAAGGCATGCAGATCGATTTCGCCGAAGGACTCAATGCCCGGGTTATGGCACGCGATGAGAACATTTCGCGCTTGTGGAAATTGCGCTTTTCGATTTCCGGCTCGCAACTTGTCGATCTCATCTATCGCCTCGGGAAACCGATCCGCTACGAATACGTCTCCGCGCCGTGGGACCTCGATTATTATCAAACCGTCTATGCGACCGAACCGGGCTCAGCTGAGATGCCCTCAGCCGGCCGCGCCTTCACGTGGAAGTTGTTGCTTGATTTGAAACGGCGCGGCGTTGATGCCGCTTACGTTGTTTTGCACACGGGACTCTCTTCTTACATGGACGATGAGCTCGACCGCGCGCATCCTGCTTCGGAAGAAGAATATTTTGTGAGCCGGACCACGGCGGCGAAAATCAATCGCGCCCGCGAAATTGGAGGCCGCGTCATAGCGGTCGGCACGAC
>QHRC01000189.1:0-2269 GCA_003219995.1 Verrucomicrobiota bacterium | reverse complement strand
GGCGTATGAAGAAGCGATTCGGAGAAAATATCTCTGGCACGAGTTCGGCGATTTGAATCTGATTTTGTGATTGTCGCTCAAGAAAGTCTGGCAACTGGGCGTTTTCGCGAGCAAGCGTGGGTGCCGCTATAGTTGTTTGCAGATGATTTCATTTATCGTTCCCGCGTACAACGAAGAGTTTGAGTTGCCATCCACCATCGCAGCCATTCGCGCGGCAGCGGAAAAGATCGACAATTACGAGCTGATCGTGGTCGATGATGGATCAACGGATGCGACCGCGCAGATCGCAAAACAAGCTGATGTGCAAGTAGTGTCGATCGACCGGCGCCAGATTGCGGCCGCGCGCAATGCCGGCGCCGGTGCCGCGCGAGGCGAAGTTTTGTTCTTCGTTGATGCCGACACGCGTATCAACGCCCGGCACGTTGTCGATGCAATCGCCGCATTGAGTTCCGGTTGCTCCGGCGGCAGCGCGCGCATATTCGCTGACGGCGTCATCGTGGGGCCGGATTTTCATGAAGACTTTCTGCGCGCTTTATTTCGCAAGTAATCTCGGGGCAGGCGCTTTTCTTTTCACCAGCCGCAAAAACTTCGAGGCGATCGGAGGCTTTGATGAACAATTTTTCATCGGCGAAGAAATTTTCTTCAGCCTGGCGCTGAAAAGGCTGGGCCGTTTCAAAATTTTGCGCGAAGCGATTGTCACTTCCGGCCGTAAATTGCGGATGTATTCGCCGGGAACAATTTTGACGCGATCGCTCGCGATCATCATTCGCGGTACTCGGGCGGCGCGGTCGCGCGATCGACTCGACCTATGGTACAATGGCAAGCGCGAGACAAGTCCGCCAGTCGGACGGACTCGTCCTGCGGCGAGATCGGCATGATAAATTCGCGTATCGCCATCGCCACAACGCCGGATGAAATTCGCCGCTGTCACGCGGTCATGGGCGAGCTGCGACCGCATTTTGATGATGCAGAAAAATTTGTCGAGCAAAATTTGTCGAGCGCGTCACGCGTCAGCAAAAGGAAGGCTACTTACTGGCGTTTCTCGAGGCAGAAGGCGAAGCGCGCGCCGTCGCCGGCTACCGATTTCTCGAATCGCTCTTTTCCGGCAAGTTTCTTTACGTGGACGATCTTGTTACGCGGGCTGCCGACCGATCACTTGGTTTCGGAGGCAAACTTTTCGATTGGCTGGTTGAACAGGCGCGCGCCAACAATTGCGAAAACCTGGAGCTTGATTCCGGCGTACAGCGCTTCGATGCGCATCGTTTCTATTTGCTCAAGCGAATGAATATTTCGTCTTATCATTTCCGAATCAAAATCTCATGAAAAACGAAAATCCCTGGATCAATATCTGCCCCGGCATCAAGCGCCAAACGGTGACGAGCGGAAAAACAATGTACCAAATGCTGGCCAAGCTCGAGGCCGGCAGCAAAATGCCGGAACATCGGCATCCGCAGGAGCAGATCGTGCACATTCTGGAAGGCCGGATGAAGTTGATTGTCGAGGGAACGCCGCACGAACTTGCGACCGGCGATTCATTTTATCTCGCGAGCAATGTCCCGCACGGAGTCGAGACGATCGACGAGACGCGCGTGCTCGATACTTTCAGTCCGCCGCGCGACGAATATCTGGCCATTGATGAAGCCAACCGGATGAAGCTGTAGGGGCCGCTGTCCTCAGCGGCGGCAGCAATTGCCGCCGAGACGGCGGCCACTACAATTGCTTGTCAATGATGCGCCGAAAAGATTCGCTTTCCAAATTTGCTCCGTGTAGCCTTCGCGCCCTAACCAAGACAAACCCATGTTACACATCATTTGGTCCATCATCGTCGGTTTTATCGTCGGCTTGATTGCGCGCGCGATTATGCCGGGCGTCCAGCATCTCAGCTTCATCATGACCACGCTTCTCGGCATCGGCGGATCGATCGTCGGCGGCTTGATCGCGCGGCTTTTCTCGAGGCCAGCGCCCGGCTCGTCCTTTCATGCGGCCGGTTTAATCATGTCGATTATTGGCGCGCTTATTCTGCTCTTTATCTGGGGAAAGATGAATCCGTGACGGCTCGTTTGAGTTGAGCCGCCTTACCAACCCTGAGGAGGCGTTGTCGTCCCACGGGAAGCCAACGGCTTCCCCTACAATTAATCTATCGCCCGCACCGATCTGCCGCACGCCGCGCTTGCCGAAAGGGCGGTCTTCATCTACAATTGCGACTTCGTTTATGGCGGAGAACACGGAAACGTTGAACATCACGGAGTTCCAGCTGCATAAAAACGAT